>JABFRY010000155.1 GCA_013140955.1 Acidobacteriota bacterium | reverse complement strand
CGGCGGCGCGCGCGCCGCGCACCGCGCGCCCCGCCGTTTGCGTCGCCGTCCACGTCGCGCACACAATCCCCTACCCATGCTGTTGCGCGCGCGCTTCGCCCAGGTCGGTCCAGGCCTCATCCTCGCCGCCACGGGCATCGGCGTGGGCGACATGGTGGGCGGCACGATCGCCGGCGCGGAGTACGGTCTCACCCTCGTCTGGGCGCTCGCGTTCGGCGTGCTGATCAAGCTCGCCATCACCGAGGGCGTCGCGCGGTGGCAGCTCGCCACGGGCACCACGCTGGTGGAAGGCTGGCGCGAGACGCTGCCGCCCGTGCTCGTCGTGGGCTTCTTCCTGTACTTCATCGTCTGGAGCTACATGGTCGCCAGCGCGCTCGTGGCGGCCAGCGCACTGGTCCCGGCGGCCATCCTGCCCGCGGTGCCGCTCTGGGCCTGGCAGGTGGTACACGCCCTCGCGGCATTCGTGCTGGTGTGGCTGGGGCGCTACGAGCGCTTCCTGCAGGTGATGAAGTGGTTCATCGGGCTGATGTTCGGATCCATCATCACCGCCACCGCACTGATCCTCCTGTGGTCGGGGGCCGACTGGGCCGCCACGGTGCCGTCGGCAGACTTCTCGGTCACCTATACGCTCTCGCTCATCGGCGGCGTGGGCGGTACCGTGACCCTGATGTCCTACGCGTACTGGATGCGCGAGCAGGGCTGGGCGCACGAGGCAGACCTCCCCGCGGCACGGTTCGACCTGCTGGTGTCGTTCGCGCTGGTCTTCTTCTTCTCGTTCTCGATGATCTTCCTGTCGACGCAGATCACCTGGACCGGCCAGATTCTGGACGAAGGGCCGCGCCTGTGCCTGGTGCTGGCCGACCGCATCGGCGAAGAGATCGGCGCCGTGGGGCGGGCGATCTTCCTGGTGGGGTTCTGGGGTGCCGCCTTCTCCTCGGTCCTGGGCGTCTGGCACGGCGTGCCGTTCCTGTTCGACGACTGGATCCACGTGTGGCGCCGGACGCAGCCGGTCGGCCAGCGCGGGACGGCGTATCGGGGCTGGCTGGCGTACCTCACCCTGGCGGCCATCTCGGCCCTGGTGATCGCGCGGCCGGTGTGGCTGGTGTTCGCCTACACCGTCACCGGATCGCTCTTCTTCCCGTTCGTCATCTCCACTCTGCTGTGGATGAACAACTCCCACCGCCTGCCGGCACGGGCGCGGACGGGCCTCGCGACCAACGGCGTCCTCGTCGGGGCCCTCCTCGTCTACCTGTACCTCGCCACCCGGAGCATCACCGGCTGACACCCCGGCCGGCTCAGGCCCACAGCGTCAGCGGCGGGTCGGTGACGACGACGCGCAGGATGTCGCCGCGCGACACGATGCCAACCAGGAGCCCGGCGTCGTCGAGGACGGGCACGGCGGGCAGCCCGTACTCGAGGAGCACGCGCGCGATGCGGCGCACGTCGGAGACGGGGTCGGCGGCGACCACAGGTGTCGCCATCACGTCGGCCACCCGTCTGGCCAGGACATCCCGGAGGCGGCCACCTTCCTCGTTGAGCACGTGCAGGAGGTGCGCACGGGCCACGAGGCCGACCAGGCGCCCCTCGCGGGTCACGACGGGTGCCTGCCCCACCCCGCGGGTGACGAGCGCCTGCCAGGCCGCGTCCACCCGGGCATCGGCTGCTACGGTGAGAACGTCGCGGTGCATCACCTGATAGGCGTGATAGATGGGTCCCCGGTCGGGCGCCGGATGCACGACGCGTGCGTAGGCGGCCGCCGCCGCGTGGTACCGATCGGCATCACGGGGGACCACTGCCGGGAGCGGCGGCGCCTCCGCGTCCTCGCCCTCTTCCTCCAGGCCCCGCAGATGCCGCGCCTGGTCCACACGGTGCGTACTGAGCAGGGTTTCCAGATTCCCGCGGAAGAGCTCGCCGTTCAGCCCGGTGACCGAGAACATCCTGACCTCCTCGTCGGCGTCTCAACGCCGCCCGCGCATGCCCGTTGTATCGCAGATGCGACGCCCACGCCGACGGATTCCGGGGCGCGCATACCGCTGCCGTCCACGACGTGCAGGGCATTTTCTCCCGGGGCGTGGCGATTCGTGCGCGGCATGGCTCCAGTGGCCCTCCGCGCGGGAACCCCACTCGCGCCCCGCACGTCAGTGCCATGGGCATTGCTCGTGCATGGACCGTCATCGAGGGGAGGGAAGCTATGGAACACGTAGAGAGCCTGCTGAAGACCACGCTTGCCGAGATCGAGCGCCTGCTCACGACGCGGACCGTGGTGGGCGAACCGATCCACATCGGCGGCAACACCGTCATTCCGCTGGTGAGCGTCGGCTTCGGATTCGGCGCCGGCGGCGGATCGGGCAAGGAGACCAAGACGACGCAGGGCGAGGGGCAGGGTGCGGGGTCCGGCGGCGGCGGCGGTGTGCGCCCGGTGGCGGTCATCATCGTCAACGACGCGGGCGTGCGCGTCGAGCCCGTCCGCAAGGGCGCCGCGACCATGGTCGAGAAGGTCGGCGAGGCCGTCAGCCGCATCGTCGAGACCCGCGGCGAGAAGCGCCAGGAACGCCAGACGTCTCAGGGAACGCCGACAGAACCGGGGGCATGAGTCGTGGAGGCGGTGCTGGCCGCCGCCGTCCTCTTCGGCATCCTGCTCGTGCTGATGAGCGCACCAGTGGCAGCCGACGTGGACGTCCGGCACGAGGGCACGTTCGCCGGTGACGTCACCGTCACATGGCTGTGGGGCGTGGTCCGCGTGACACGGCACGTGCCGGGAGCGTCCGGACAGAGGCAGGACCAGGCAGCCGTGCCGCCCGACGGGCCACCCGCGCAGGAGCCCGGGGCACGGCGGTCCTCGAAGAGCGGAGGAATGAGGCACGGAGCGTCCGGCCGAGGCCGCGCACGTGCGTTCGCGGCGCTTCGCACGCCCGGCCTGCTTCCTCAGGTGTTTCGACTGGGACGGGGTCTGGTCCGTCAGGTGCGCTGGCACCGCTGCCGCGGCCGGCTCGCGTTCGGGTGCGACGACCCTGCCGAGACCGGCGTCCTGTTCGGCGTGCTGTACCCGGCGGTGCTGTCGGCACGCGGTGCGGGGCTGGATATCGCCGTCGAACCCCTGTTCGAGGGACGCGCGCTTGCCGTGGCGTGGCACGGCCGGGTGACGGTGGTGCCGGTGCGGGTGGTGGCCACGATCACCGCCTTCCTGTGCGCGCCCGTGGTGTGGCAGGCCACCACGAGGGCCTGGAGGGCAGGCAGGTGACCGTCGATCGGCTGCACACGCTGGGTCCGCTCAGGCTCGGGGCGATCGAGCTGACCATCGTGCAGCGCGTCGTCATCGTCCTCGACTGGTGGGAGGGGACCCTGGTGGCCACCGCACGGCAGGAGCCTGTACGCGTGACGGCCCGGACGCCTTCCGGCGTCCGGAACCTGTTCGAGGCGGGGCACGACCAGCCAGACGCAGGGCCGGACGCGTGAAGGCGGGCTCGGACGAACCCGCGATGCCGGGGCGCCATGCGCCCCGCACTCCCTTGGTGCAGCGGGCCGCCGCCGCGTTTCATCCGGCGCGCCCCTCGCGTCACACAGCTGGCCGCACGACGCGGCCGGCCAGGCCTCCCGCCAGGAGGACGATACCGCCGCGTTCCCACCCTGACACCGCGAGTGCGGCCAGCTG
>JABFRY010000553.1 GCA_013140955.1 Acidobacteriota bacterium | reverse complement strand
GGCAAGCTCCAGGAGCGCTACGGCTACGACCGCCAGCGCGCCGAGGAGGAAGTGAACACCTTCTTCGGACGGCAGGCGTAACAGGCCGCGGCCTCGCTCCCCCGGCCGCACGGCGTCGCGCCGTGCCGCGCGCAGCCAGCCGCGCGCCAGCACGCCCCCGTTGAACTGCGCCGTGAGGAACGGCCATGCACAGGAGCACGACCATGGATCACTACGACGATACACACGAGAGCCGGCACGACAGCCACGCCAGTCATGGATTCGCGCTGTTTCTGGCGGGAGCCGCGGCAGGCGCCGCTATTGCGCTCGTGCTGGCTCCTGCGGAGGGGCGACGCACGCGCGAGAAGATCGGCAGCGGGTTGAAGGCGGGCCGGAATCGGGTCCGCGACACCGCACGTCAGGGCCGCGAGGCCATCGCCCGGGAACGGGAACACCTCGCGTCGCTGGCCCGGCAGAGCCAGGACGCCTTTCGCCGTGCAGCCGACCGCGCGCGCGATCTCACGGCCGCGGGGCGCGACTCGGTGGCCGACGTCGTGGCATCCGGCCGACAGACGGCGATCGAGATGGCAGAGGCCGGCCGGGAAGCCGCCGACACGGTCGCGACATCGGTCGAGCAGTTTGCCGATCGCGCGGAGTCGGCCGTCGATGCCGCCCACGAGCGCGTCCGCGCCGCACGCCGGCGCTGATCCGCAGCAGCACCCGCGGCGGGCCACAAGGGCCCGTCGCATCCCCGATGGCCAGGCGCGCCGGCCCCGGCCATCGTCTGACCGCGCCGGCGCTTCGAAGGGAGAGACGTATGCAGCGCAGGCTATTGGGTGGGCTCACGTTGGCCGTGAGCATGGCCCTCACCGGACTCGCGTGCAGTGGCGACAGCGCGACGAACCTCAGCCCGTCCGCGCCCTCCGACTTCACCGCCACGTCGTCAGGGGGTGACTTCACCATTCCAGGATCCGTGTCGACCGGCAGCGATCCCACGGGCCCGGTGGCTGGGCCTGGCGGTCCGAACAACGATCCCGGACCCACGGACGCGATCTCCTGCTCCAACCTGCGGCCGGTGCTCCAGGTCTCGTCGAAGCCGGTCGAGCCCGGCAACTTCTCGCAGACCTTTGCCTTCGTCCTGCAGACGCAGACCAACCCGGACATCGCGGACGAGAACTTCCGCTGGGACTTGAAGATCCTGCAGCGCGGTACTTCCACGATCGTCTACCGGCAGCGGGTGGTCGGCACGGTCAGGGTCGAAGGCGTCCGCCTCCCGCTCGACTACACGCTCGAGGCTTCGGCGGAGATCTACCAGCCCTGCCAGGGCGTGCGTTCCAACGACGTGCACTTCAGGACCGAGCCTGACGGCAACGTCGGCAGCTAGCGCTCGCGCACCAGGACCGAGCCTGACGGCAACGTCGGCAGCTAGCGCTCGCGCACCGATTTACCGGCACGGCGTACCGCGGGGCAGGCCCCGGCGGCCCGCCGGGCCGGCCAGCGCTCCATGATGTTGGTTTCATACGGGAGGAAGGGACATGCTCTGGACCATCTTCGTCATTCTGATGATCCTCTGGCTGCTCGGCGTGGTGAGTTCCTACACGCTCGGCGGGTTCATCCATCTGCTGCTGATCCTCGCGCTCGTCGCGGTGGTGATTCAGCTGATCCAGGGGCGACGCGTGGTGTGAGCCCCGCGGGACTCACACCTGATCCTGGAGGATCGAGGCAACCAGTTCCTGGGCACGAGCCGGCCATCCCCGATGCTGCCATGCGTCGAGGGTGATCTCCCGGGCTCGTGCCAGGTCTTCACGTATCGTCGCTTCGAGGGCGCGGACCAGCGCCGTGTCGTGCCACGACACATTGCTCTCCTCGTTGAGCGCGAACGAGCGGTTGTCGAAGTTGCAGGTGCCCACCGTGGCCCAGCACCCGTCCACCACCATGGCCTTGTAGTGCAGCATCGTGGGTTGGTACTCGAAGATCCGGATGCCTTCGGCCAGGAGGGGACCATAGAGGCGCACGCTGTTGTGGCGTGCGAGCCAGCTGTCGTTGGTGTCCCCCGACACGAGAACGGTGACCCTGGCCCCGCGGCGTCGGGCCCCGACGAGCAGGTCTCGCGCAATCGGATCGGGCACGAAGTACGGGTTCGCGATCAGCACGTCGCGCCAGGCACTGGCCAGCGACAGGTAGTAGAGCATGCGCAGCGTCGAGGCCCCGCTGCCCGGTGACCCGAGCAGCGTCTGCACATCGACGTCGCCCGGCGCCTTCGGGGGCGGAAAGAACAGCGGCCCGTTGACGAGTTCGCCGGTCGTCATGAGCCAACTCGTGGCAAAGCCCGTCTGCAGCGGACCCGCGGCCGGCCCATCGACGCGCACGTGCAGGTCGCGCCAGTGGTCGGTATCCTCCGCGTTCCCCAGCCACTGGTCGGCAATGCCGGCCCCTCCGGTATAGGCAATCCGACCGTCCAGGATCAGCGACTTGCGGTGCGTCCGGTGATTGGTGCGCTCGAGCGTGTACCAGCGGATCGGGTTGTACCAGGCCACCTGCACGCCGCCCGATTCGAGGATCGACAGGATCTCGTCGCCCACCATGGCCGACCCTACGGCATCCAGGAGGACCTTCACGGTCACGCCCTCGCGCGAACGCTCGGCCAGCGCGGTGGCGAAGCGCGTGCCGATGGATCCCGCCCAGTAGATGTAGCCTTCGAAGCTGATGGACGAGGTGGCTGCCGCAATGTCCGCGAGCATGCGCGGGTAGAAGGCGTCACCGTTGTTGAGCAGCTCCACGGTGTTGCCCGGCAGCAGGGGCGCACCGGTGGCCCCCGCGAGGTTGTGCACGAACATCCGGGTGCAGACCGCGTGGTGCGGGTCGAGGCCCTCGGCAGGCGGACGCTCCGGCGACCGGGCCAGCCGCGTGAGCACAGTGACGAACCCGGCGCCGATCGCGGCGCCCCACCACTGGAACACGAGGGCCAGGATGAGCGCCCAGGTCCAGAGGCCCGGCGACCACAGCGTGCGCCGGAAGGCCAGCCAGGCATCGCGGGAGCGCGAACGGTGCCGCTCGCGCTCGCCCTCGGGCGCCAGGCGGTAGCGCCAGCGCCTCGGCACCCGCCGCTGCAAGAAAGGCCGCGGACGTCCGCGGCGACGACGCTTCGGCCGGCTGGACGACGTCACCGCGAGCCACCCCCGGAGCGTGCCCTCCGGCCCTGGCCGCAGGGCACAGGCAACCTAGTCAGGGCGCCCCGCGGCCTGGGCGTCATGAGGAACCGCCCCGTTGAGCAACCCGATCAGCACCGGAAGGTCCACGGGTTTGGTGAGGTGGAAGTCGAAGCCGGCGCTCCTGGTGCGCCGGATGTCCTGTGGCTGGCCCCATCCCGTGAGGGCATAGACCCGCAGCCTCGCGTCCCCCTGTTTCGCCCGCAAGGACCGGCACACCTCGTACCCGTCCATGTCGGGCATGCCGAGATCGAGCAGCACCACGTCGAGAGGCTCCGCGTCGGCGGCCGCCAGCGCGCTGGCGCCATCGTGCACCGCCGACGCCTCGTAGCCGTGCAGGCGCAGCAGCGTGGCGAGCGTGACGGCGCTGTCGATGTTGTCGTCCACCACCAGCACGCGTGGCGACGAGGCACCGGCCGGCACGGCCGCCGCCAGGCTCGCATCGGCCGCTTCGGGGCGCTCGGTCACGGGCACGAGG
>JABFRY010000306.1 GCA_013140955.1 Acidobacteriota bacterium | reverse complement strand
GTCGACCGGCGAGATCGTCGAGACGGCCAAGCGCACCGGGGCCAGGCTCGCAGGTCCGATCCCGCTGCCGACCTCGAAGAACAAGTGGACGGTCCTGCGCTCGCCGCACGTCGACAAGAAGTCGCGTGAGCAGTTCGAGATCCGCACGCACAAGCGGCTCATCGACATCTTCGAGCCGACGCCGCAGACCGTGGACGCGCTGATGAAGCTCGATCTGCCGGCCGGCGTTGACGTCGAAATCAAGGCGTTTGGCGGAGAGCACGGTAAGTAGCAGCCGGGACGTCAGGGCCGCGGGCCCGAACAGCCCCTGGCCCGGCGGTCATCCGCGGACGGGCGAACGGGGTGGGAACGAGAGCGATGGTGACAGGACTCATCGGCAGAAAAGTCGGCATGACGCAGCTCTTCACGGCTGAGGGCGTGGTGCAGCCGGCCACGGTGCTCAAGGCGGGCCCGTGCGTGGTGGCGCAGATCAAGACCGTCGAAGGCGAAGGCTACCAGGCCGTGCAGCTCGGCCTGGTCGAAGGTCGGGCCACGAAGGAGAACAAGCCGTCGCAGGGCCACTTCAAGAAGGCCGGCGTGCCGGCGACGCGCGTGCGTCGCGAGGTGACGGTCGCGGCCGGGGCCGAAGGCGTCAAGCCCGGTGACCAGGTCAACGTCTCCATCTTCGCCGACGGCGACCGGGTGGACGTGATCGGGACGAGCCGCGGCAAGGGATTCCAGGGCGTCGTGAAGCGGCATCACTTCGCTGGCGGCCGCGCCACGCACGGCTCGATGTTCCACCGTGCGCCGGGCTCGATCGGCGCCTCGTCGTTTCCCTCGCGCGTCGTGCGCGGCATGCGGATGGCGGGTCACATGGGTGATGCGCGGGTGACCGTGCGCAACCTCCGTGTCCTTCGCGTGGACGCCGAGAACAACCTGCTTCTGGTCTGCGGCGCCGTGCCCGGAGGGCCGAACGCCGTGGTGGTGATCCGCAAGGCCGTGGCCGCCAAGCCCGTGCGCGTGGCCCAGGTCGAGCCTGTCAAGAAGAAGGGCAAGAAGTAGCCATGACGGTAGATGTCGTCAACCAGCAGAACGAGAAGGTGGGTTCGCTGGATCTCCGCGACGAGGTATTCGGCGGTCGCGTGAAGGTCGATCTGATCCACGAGTCCGTCGTCCGGGCGAACGCGGCGGACCGTCGCGGCACGCACGCCACCAAGAACCGCGCCCTCGTGAGCGGCAGCGGCAAGAAGCCGTGGCGCCAGAAGGGCACGGGCCGGGCGCGCGTGGGCGAGATCAGGAATCCACTGTGGCGCAAGGGCGGCACGGTGTTCGGCCCCCAGCCCCGCAGCTACGACTTCCACCTGCCGCGCAAGGTCGAGAAGGGCGCTCTGCGCTCTGCGATTGCGCAGCGGTTGAAGGATGGTGCCGTCATCGTCGTCGACGCGCTGAGCGTCGCCGACATCAAGACGAAGGTGGCCTCCGAGATGCTCCGGCGGCTCGGCATCGACGGCAAGGCCCTGCTCGTGGACGTGAAGCCCGAGGATCGCCTCGCCCTGTCGGTCCGCAACATCGAGGGCGTGCGGCTCGTGCCGAGCAACCGGCTCAGCGCGCGCGACGTCATGGGGCCCCGCCGGATCGTGATGACCCGCGCGGCGCTCGAGAAGCTCCAGGACGCGCTGGGCTGAACGGAGAATCGGAGTCTCACATGAAGATCACAGACGTCATCCGTCGCCCGCTCATCACCGAGAAGTCCACGATCCTCCGGGAGGACGGGCTCACGCTGGTGTTCGAGGTGTCGCGGGATGCCAACAAGATCGACATCCGTCGCGCGGTCGAGCAGATGTTCAGCACGAAGGTGCAGAGCGTCCGCACGGCCCTCGCGCACGGCAAGATGAAGCGCCAGGGCCGCTACATGGGCCGGCGCTCCGACTGGAAGAAGGCGTACGTGAAGCTTCGTGAGGGGCAGGAACTTCCCGAGTTCCTGCAGGGGGCATAGCGCATCATGGCGATTCGCAAGTTCAAGCCCACGTCACCCGGCTCGCGGTTCCGCTCGGTGCAGACCTTCGACGAGGTCACCACCAGCGAGCCGCATCGTCCGCTCACCGAGTCGCTGCACTGCTCGGGCGGCCGGAACAATCGTGGCCAGCTCACGTCGTGGTGGCGTGGGGGCGGGCACAAGCGCCTCTACCGGATCATCGACTTCAAGCGGGACAAGAAGGACATCCCCGCCACGGTCTCGACGGTCGAGTACGACCCGAATCGTTCGGCCCGGATTGCCCTCGTCACGTACGCGGACGGCGAGAAGCGCTACATCCTCCAGCCGCACGGCGTGAAGGTGGGCGACATGGTGGTGGCCGGTGACAACGTGGACATCCTGCCGGGCAACTGCTTGCCGCTGAAGAACATTCCCCTGGGCACGCAGCTGCACAACGTCGAGCTGCGGCCCGGCAAGGGCGGCCAGATGGCGCGGAGCGCGGGTGCCTCGGTGCAGCTGGTGGCGCGCGAGGGGGACTACGCCTCGGTCAAGATGCCGTCCGGCGAGATCCGGAAGATCCTGGTGGAGTGCGTCGCCACCATCGGGCAGGTCGGCAATCTCGACCACGAGAACGTGTCCATCGGCAAGGCCGGCCGGAGCCGGTGGCTGGGCAAGCGTCCGCACGTGCGCGGCGTGGCGATGAACCCGGTCGATCACCCGCTCGGCGGTGGCGAAGGCAAGACCTCGGGCGGGCGTCATCCCGTCACCCCGTGGGGACAGCCGACGAAGGGCTTCAAGACCCGTCGCCGCAAGACCACCGATCGGTTCATCGTTCAGCGGAGAAAGAAGTAGCGTCCCGCTGCGGCGTCGAGAATCACTATGAGCAGATCACTCAAGAAGGGCCCGTTCATCGACACCTCGCTGCTCGAGAAGATCGAGGCGATGAACCGGGTCAACGAGAAGAAGGTCGTCAAGACCTGGTCACGCCGTTCCACCGTGGTGCCCGAAATGGTGGGCCACACGATGGCGGTGCACAACGGCAAGAAGTTCATCCCCGTGTATGTCACCGAGAACATGGTGGGACACAAGCTGGGTGAGTTTTCGCCGACGCGGACGTTCAAGGGCCATATCACGAAGTCCGAGCGCTCCGCGGGTCCGGCAGGGAAGTCGTCATGATTCAAGCCGAGGCAACCGCACGTGGCGTCCGGACATCGGCCCAGAAGGCCGGGCTCGTCTGCGACCTCATTCGTGGCAAAGGCGTCAACCAGGCGCTCGCGACGCTGCAGTTCACCCGCAAGACCATTGCGCGGGAACTGGCCAAGGTGCTCCGCTCGGCCGTCGCGAACCTCCAGCAGGTCGAGGGCTTCGGTGGGGACATCGACCGGCTGTTCGTGAGCGCGTGCTACGCGAACCAGGGCCCATCGATGAAGCGGGTGCGTCCCGCGCCGATGGGCCGGGCCTTCCGCATCGTGAAGCGGACCGTGCACCTCACGGTGCAGGTGTCGGAGCGTCCGCTCAAGATCGCCCCGGTGCCGGCGGCCGGTGAGCCCGCGGCGCGCGGTGCAAAGGCCAGGCGTGGCCTGACGGCGGCGGCCGGCGCGTAGGACGTAGCCGATTGCCGCCGAGGCCCGGAACCCGGGCGCGGCGGCTGGCAAGAGAGAGAACGAGGAGACTGACCGTGGGCCAGAAGGTTCACCCATACGGGTTTCGGCTTGGCT
>JABFRY010000393.1 GCA_013140955.1 Acidobacteriota bacterium | reverse complement strand
GCGGCGCCCAGCGAGCCGCCCAGGGAGCTGCGCCCTGCCGCATCGGCGGGGGACGTGGCGGCCGAACGCGCGGTGCGCGACCTGCTGACCCGCGCCTCGCGCGACCTGACGCGCGTGGACTACGGCCGGCTGAGCAGCGATCTCCGGGCGCAGTACGACCTGTCCAAGCGGTTCGTCCAGCAGGCGGAGCAGGCCATTCGCGAACGCAACTTCCTGTTTGCCTCCACGCTCGCCGACAAGGCCGCCAGTCTGGCCACCGGTCTGCTGGCCGGTCGCTGACGATTCCTCCGGCGTTCGCGTCCCCGGTGTCGCCGTGTCTCGGCAACTCGGGTCGCGCCGGCGGTGGATGCCAGCGCCGCTGCGTGGAGCAAGGCGGGAGGGAGGCTGTCGTTCGACAACCTCCCCCGGTGTGTGCAGGAGTCTCGCAGAGTTGTGTGCCCCGCTGGGTGGCGGGGGCGCGGAGTTGCCGCAGCCCTGTTGAGCAACCGATGTGCCAGCCACCGTCTCCTCCAAACCCTCGCAATCCCGCCCGTAAACTCCGAACCTGGTAGCTCGGCTTTGCAGAATCTGCCCGGGAGCACTGACGGAATGGGCGTGCCTCTGTAAGTCCTGCAGCTGAACTGGCTCAGCACGGGCCAGCTGGCGCTCCAGACCAGAGAGTGGGCCGGCGAACGGTACAGAGATGTCGACATATTGCGACTGACCTAAGAATGCAGCCCTACATCTAGTGGTTTGTGGCTTGACAATCCCTATTCACGGGCGCACTATGGCCGGACGCTCAGGAGGTTGTGAGGCGGCGTGTGACCCACCGCACCGGCCAGCGCAAGCCCCCCAGCTCCTAGGCGAACTCACAAACAAGCTCCTGGAACCACCCTCCCCCGGGTGATATCCAGTGTCGGAGGAAAGCTAATGGAACGAGGCCCTGCCCGCGAAGCTGCGGCTGCCACCCCACAGGCGCAGAACCAGGGAGGTGCGGACGCGACCGTGCGTGCCCGCAAGACCACCGACGGGAAGGCGCCAGCCGCACCAGGCCTGGACTTTCCCCGCTACTTCACGCTCCCTGGCGTCGATCCGTTCGACGAGGTCGAGTGGGAAGTCCGCGCGGCCGTCATCGGCAACGAGAAGGGCAAGGTCGTCTTCGAGCAGCGCGACGTCGAGATCCCCAAATCCTGGTCGCAGCAGGCCACCAACATCGTCGTCTCCAAGTATTTCCGCGGGCAGCTCGGCACGCCGGAACGCGAGCGCAGCGTCAAGCAGCTCATCGGGCGCGTGGTGGACACCATCACCCGGTGGGCGCGCGAGCAGCACTACTTCTCGAGCCCCGAGTCGCTCCAGGCGTTCTCCGCGGAGCTGAAGCACCTGCTGGTCTACCAGAAGGCCGCCTTCAACAGTCCCGTGTGGTTCAACTGCGGTTTTGAGAAGGCGCCCCAGTGCTCGGCCTGTTTCATCAATTCGGTGCAGGACACGATGGACTCGATCCTGACGCTGGCCCGCACCGAGGGGATGCTCTTCAAGTTCGGGTCCGGCACAGGCAGCAACCTGTCCTCCATCCGGTCGTCCCGCGAGCTGCTGGCCGGCGGCGGCACGGCGTCGGGGCCGGTGTCGTTCATGAAGGGGTACGACGCGTTTGCCGGCGTCATCAAGTCGGGCGGCAAGACGCGCCGTGCGGCGAAGATGGTGATCCTCAACGCCGAGCACCCGGACATCGTCGACTTCATCAACTGCAAGGTCGAGGAAGAGAAGAAGGCCTGGGCGCTCATCGACGCCGGCTACGACGGCTCGTTCACGGGCGTGGCGTACGGGTCGGTGTTCTTCCAGAACTCCAACAACAGCGTGCGCGTGCCCGACGACTTCATGCGCGCCGTGCTCGATGACGGCGACTGGACCACGCGCGCCGTGCGCGACGGCGCCCCGGTCGAGACCTACAAGGCACGTGACCTCATGCGGCTCATCGCCGAGGGCACCTGGGTGTGCGGCGATCCAGGCATGCAGTTCGACACGACGATCAACGAGTGGCACACCAGCCCGAACACGGCGCGCATCAACGCGAGCAACCCGTGCTCCGAGTACATGTTCCTCGACGACTCGGCGTGCAACCTGGCGTCGATCAACCTGATGAAGTTCGTGAAGGATGACGGCGAGCTCGACGTCAACGCCTTCAAGGCCGCCTGCCGCACGCTCATCACGGCGCAGGAGATCATCGTCCCCAACGCGAGCTACCCGACCAAGGCCATCGAGCGCAACTCGATCGACTACCGGCCGCTCGGCCTCGGGTATGCGAACCTCGGCGCGCTGCTGATGTCGCGCGGTCTGCCCTACGACAGCGACGAGGGCCGGGCCTACGCCGGGGCGATCACGGCGCTGATGACGGGCGAAGCCTACGCGCAGTCGGCCCGCATCTCCCGCGATCACGGCGGGCCCTTTGCCGGCTACGAGAAGAACGCCGAGCCCTTCCTGCGGGTGATGCGCAAGCACCGCGACTCGGTGGGCGAGGTGGCGCAGAAGCTGGTGCCGGCCGATCTCTACGCCGGTGCGAAGCAGGCGTGGGAAGAGGCGGTGGAACTGGGCGAGGACTTCGGCTACCGCAACGCGCAGGCCACGGTGCTGGCGCCGACGGGCACCATCGGTTTCATGATGGACTGCGACACCACGGGCGTGGAGCCGGACATCGCGCTCGTGAAGTACAAGAAGCTCGTGGGCGGCGGTCTCATGAAGATCGTCAACGGCACGGTGCCGATGGCGCTCGAGAAGCTGGGCTACACGCAGCCGGAGATCGACGCGATCATCCACTACATCGACGAGCACGAGACCATCGAGGGGGCGCCGTTCCTCAAGCCGCACCACCTGCCGGTGTTCGACTGCGCGTTCAAGCCGTCACGCGGCGAGCGTTCGATCCACTACATGGGCCACATCAAGATGATGGGGGCGACGCAGCCCTTCATCTCGGGTGCCATCTCGAAGACGGTGAACGTGCCGCGCGAGGCCACGGTCGAGGACATCGAGAAGGCCTACATCGAGTCGTGGAAGCTCGGGGCGAAGGCCATCTCCATCTACCGCGACGGCAGCAAGCGGACGCAGCCGCTCAACACGTCCAGGGCCGGCGTGGCCGACACGCGGCTCGGGGTCGAGGGCCAGGTGCGCGAGGTGGTGAAGGAAGTCGTGAAGGTGGTGAACCAGCCGGCCCGGCGCAAGCTGCCGGACGAGCGCGCCTCCATCACGCACAAGTTCGACGTGGCGGGCCACGAAGGCTACATCACGGCGGGACTCTTCGAGGACGGAACGCCGGGCGAGATCTTCCTGGTGATGGCGAAGGAAGGCTCGACGATTTCTGGCTTTGCCGATGCGTTCGCGCAGGCCATCTCCTACGCGCTCCAGTACGGCGTGCCGCTGCAGGCGCTGGTGGACAAGTTCAGCCACGCGCGCTTCGAGCCGTCGGGCATGACGAAGAACCCGGAGATCCGGTTCGCGAAGTCGATCGTGGACTACATCTTCCGGTGGATGGCCACGAAGTTCCTGTCGCCGGAGGCGCAGTTCCGCGCGGGCGTCAACATCCAGGAGCCGGCGGCCGAGGGCACGTCGGAGCCGGCCGCGCAGGCCAGGGTGACGGTGGCCGCTGCCGGGGCGGCGAGCACCAACCCCGCACCGCAGGCGGCAGCTCCGCGGCGGACGAGCG
>JABFRY010000199.1 GCA_013140955.1 Acidobacteriota bacterium | reverse complement strand
GTCCTCGCCGGGACCGCCGCACACCAGGTCGGGCGCCCCGCCTCGTCGGGGCGCGTGCCCTGCCCCGCCTCCAGGCGTTCCCCGGTCGCTCCCCGCCGCGCGTCGTCGCGGCGGGCGTGGTCGTGCCCGCCGTTGTTCCTGCCGCGGAGCCCGCATCCGCCCCGACGGGCGCTGCCTGTCTGTGGCGCTCTCCCGCCCGGCCGCCTCGGTCTTCCATCCCCTGCTACATTCCTGTGTGGTCGATCCGCGAATCCAACATATCAGTGATATGACGGCCGATTCGTCCATCCACGGCGGGGTGGCCGTGCGGAAACGCGGTCCTGTGTTGCACGAGGATGTAGGCACCTCTCGATGGATCGACGAATTTGTCGATATGCACCTCCTGGCGGAGCCAGCGGGACGACCCCTCGAAACATGCGGATTGTCTGAATGAATTCTCAGATTTCCGCCGTCCGTCTGCCCCAGGCCCGGTGGGCCAGGGCTGGCACTGAAGTTGCCCCTCATGGGGGGAGAAGACCTTCAGCTGCCCAGGGGGAATGCCATGAGTAGAACAGCAACCAGGCCGACACGGGACGAGATGCTTGTACGGGTGATGGGCGAGTTCCTGGAGATCCCCGGACTCCGGCTGAAGGTGGAGCAGGCACAGCGGCTGTGGGGGCTGGACCGTGCGACCTGCGAGGATCTGCTCGGCGCGCTCGTCAGCGCGAACGTCCTGCGCGTGCACCGCGGTGAGGCGTATGGCCTTCCAGAGGTCGTATGAGGCGCGTGGGCCGGTCGAATCGGGACTGCGTATGGCATCGCCGATAGCCGCCCGCGTCGCCACCGACGAGGCCGTCGCCCGGCTCGACCCGGAGGCGCGTCGCGTGGTGATGCTGCTCGATGTCAACCGGGCGCTCGGTGCGGCTCCCGACCTGCGGGCTGGCGTCCGTGGAGTCCTGGAACTCCTGGCGCGGGAATACGATGCGCTGCGGTGCGCCGTGGTCCTGCGGACGGCAGACGGGGGCACCCTCACCGAGGTGGCCGGCCATGCCGCACGGCCGGGTGTCCGCACGAAGGTGAGAGGCCATTCCGCCGTCGTCGAGCGCGTGCTCGAGACAGGACGGGCCATCATGCTGCCGAGCGGCGGCGGGGAGGCGGGGCCAGACCGGCGCGAGGACATGGCGCCCGACGTGACCCACATCTCGGTGCCCGTGGCGCTGACGGGCGGCCCCCTGGGCGTCCTCAGTCTCGACCTGCCGAGCGTGAGGGGGGCCGAGCGCGAACGCCTGTGCCGGGCGCTCGAGGTCGTGGGCAGCATGCTCGGCCAGGCCACGCGGGTCGAGCAGATGGCCGGGGCGGAGCGTGAGCGGCTGGTCCAGGAGAACGAGCAGCTGCATCAGCAGCTTCGCGAGCGCTACAACTTCGCCAACATCGTGGGCACCAGCGGCCCGATTCGGCGCGTCTACGAGCTCATGGGCCAGGTGGCGGCCAGCAATACCACGGTCCTGTTGCGGGGCGAGTCCGGCACGGGCAAGGAGCTCATCGCCAGGGCCATCCACTACAGCTCGCCGCGCGCCCGGCACCCCTTCGTCACCGTCAGCTGCGGCGCGCTCCCGGAGTCGCTCATCGAGTCGGAGCTGTTCGGCTACGAACGCGGGGCATTCACCGGCGCCACCGGAGCGAAGAAGGGCCGCTTCGAGCTGGCGCGCGGCGGCACGCTGTTCCTCGACGAGGTCGGCGAGTTGAACCTGGCCACGCAGGTGAAGCTGTTGCGCGCCCTCCAGGCCAGGGAATTCGAGCCGCTCGGGGGGACCGAGCCGGTGCGGATGGACGTACGTGTCATCGCGGCCACGCACCGCAACCTGGAGCAGGGCATCGCGGCCGGCTCATTCCGGGAGGATCTCTACTACCGGCTGAACGTCTTCTCGATCTTCGTGCCCCCTCTCCGGGAGCGGAAGCCCGACTTGTTGCAGCTGGCCGATCACTTCCTGGAGAAGTTCGCCCGGGAGCACAGCAAGGTGGTCAAGCGCATCTCGACCCCGGCCATCGACATGCTCATGAGCTATCACTGGCCCGGCAACGTCCGTGAGCTGAGCAACGTCATCGAGCGGGCCGTGGTCGTCTGCGACAGTCAGGTGGTGCACGCCCACCACCTGCCGCCGACGCTCCAGACCGCCGACGCATCGGGTACGACCAACCGGATGGCGCTCGAGGACGCCGTGGGGGCGTACGAGAAGGACCTGCTGCTCGACGCGCTCAAGTCCACCGGGGGCGTCAGGTCCAAGGCCGCCAGGCTCCTCCAGACGACCGAACGCATCTTCAACTACAAGGTGCGCAAGTACGGCATCGACTGGCGGCGCTTTCGCACGTAAGCCGGGTCGGGGCGGCACGGGCACCCGGCCGTCCTCCGCGTCGTGCTCCCCGACCGCCGGGTCGTCCTGCGTGTCTGCTCGTGGCGCTTACTCGTGCCGGAGCGCCTCGATGGGGTCCATGCGCGCGGCCCGTGCGGCCGGGACCATCCCGAAGAAGATGCCGACCGCGGCCGAGAACCCGAGTCCCAATGCGAACGACCACCAGGGCAGGGAGATGGGGAAGCCGGTCAGGAGGTTGACGGACAGGCCGATCGTGCTGCCCAGCACGATGCCCAGGATGCCCCCCACCGACGTGAGCACCACCGACTCGGCGAGGAACTGCAGCAGCAGTTCCCGGCGTCTGGCGCCGAGCGCCTTCCGGATGCCAATCTCCCGGGTGCGTTCGGTGACGGAAATCATCATGATGGCCATCACGCCGATGCCGCCCACCATCAGGGCGATCGACGAGATGACGACCAGCGCCAGGAACGTGGCCCGACTCACCTGGTCCCACACGCGCAGGGCCGCATCCTGCGTGACCATGTCGAAGTCATCGGGGTCGTCCACCTTCAGCCGGTGGCGGATGCGCATGACCTGCCGCGCCTCGTCCATGGCATCCTCCCGCGAGGCGCCCTCCCTGGGCACGATGGCAATCATGGCGCTGCCCTGCTGACCGCGGAAGCCCCGCTGTGCCTGTGTGCCGAACAGGATCTGATGCGTCGTCTGCGGGATGACGACGAAGTCGTCAGCGCCCGTATTGACCCCTCCGGCCGACGGCCGCTTGCCCAGCACGCCGACCACGGTGAACTCCACCGCTCCGAGGCGCACCCGGCGCCCGACCGGGTCGAGGCCGAGCGGCCCGAAGAGGGCCTGGTAGGCCGTGTCCCCCAGAACCACGACCCGGCGGCGGTGCTCGACCTCGGGTTGGGTGAAGAAACGGCCGAACGACAACTGGACGAAGTTGACGGTCGCGAACTCATCGGTCGCGCCGAAGATCACCAGCGGCTTGGTGCGCTCCCCCCGGTAGAACACCCGCTCGGTGACGTCCCCGGAGGCGCCGAGCCAGATGTCCACCACGCCCACCGACGGCGACAGCCGCTCGACGGCCCTGGCGTCGTCGACGGTCAGGTTCGGCCTGCGTGCCAGCTCGGCGAAGTCTTCGCCGGCTGCCAGGCTCAGACCGCTGAACTTCGCCAGGAAGATCGTGTCGGGGCCCAGCGCGCGGATGCTGTCGCGGAGCGACTGGTCGAAGCCCCGGATGAGCGAGGTCATACCCACGATGGCCGTGATGCCGATGACGACGCCGAGCACGGTGAGGCCCGAACGCAGCCTGTTGGTGCGCAG
>JABFRY010000298.1 GCA_013140955.1 Acidobacteriota bacterium | reverse complement strand
GTCCAACAGCCGCTTTCCCGAGCATCTGATCGCCTCGGGACTGCTGGCCGCCGAGGGCGAGCAGACGCCGCTGCGCCTCCGCGTCGCCGAACCCTCCGAGGGGCCCGTCGACCGCTGGCCCCTGACGCGCATGGCCGAAGACGCGACACGTCACCACAACGGCTTCGACACGCGCGGCTATCGAGACTATCGCGGCACGCCGGTGGTCGGCGCCTGGCGCTGGGTGCCCGAGTACGGGTTCGGGGTTGCCGCGGAAGTGGACGAGGCCGCGGCCTATCCCGACCGCACGCCGGCCATCGAGGCGCCGAACAAGAGCCCGGAGCTCGACTGAGGCCCGCCGGTTCCACGCGCTGAGGCCGGTCAGCCGTGACCGCAGCACCGTGGTCGCCGAGTGGCTCTGTCCGGATGCCACTCGTTACAGGGCCGTGCGACTCGACGGACGCTAGAACAAGTCGATCACGAATCCGAGCGGCCCGAGGGCGACCTTCGCCGCGGTGCGCAACACGTCTTCGGCAACGTCGGCCTGATCGGCGCCGTCCTTCCCTTTCGTGCCGCCAGCACTTCCCCCGCACCCACATGGAGATGCCGGCCGCAGTATGCGAGGAGGGGACACCCTCGTCGAAGCAATGTCAGGGGACGGTTCGCCCGAGCAAGGCGACGCAGCTCAGGCCCCGCGGTACGTTGAAAGCTCAGCCGCTGGGCGCACGCGGGTGAAGGGATTGCAGCGTGACCGGGACGTTGCCCCCCGGTGCCTCCCGCCTACGCGCCGATACGGTTGCGCCCGCTGTCCTTCGCGGCGTAGAGATCCCGGTCCGCCCGGGCGAGCAGCGCCTCGGGGGCGGACTCTCCACGGTACTCCGCCACACCGAAGCTCAGGGTCACGGGCACGGTCACACCGGCCCGCGCCCAGTCCTCTTCCTCCAGGGACGCCCGCAGCTGCTCGCAGAGCGCGAGTGCCTGGGCCGCATCCGCGAGGGGAAAGCAGAGCAGGAACTCGTCGCCTCCGTAGCGCGCCACCATGTCGGTCTTCCGGCAGCGGTCGCGCAGGATGCCGGCGACGCGCTTCAACACGAGGTCACCGGCGGCGTGGGAGTGCGCATCGTTGATCTGTTTGAAGAGGTCGATGTCGGCGAGCGCGACGGCGAAGGGGTGGCCGTGACGCCTCGCAGCCTCCACCTGCTGGACGAGCTGCTGATCGGCAAAGCGCCGATTGAACAGGCCGGTCAGGTTGTCGCGGATCGCCTGCTCCTCGAGCTCCCGCGTCTTCTCGCGAAGGCTCCTGGTGCGCTCGTGTACGATGTCCTCGAGCCGCTGCCGCATCGCCGCGAACCGCTGCAGCGCCAGCATCCCCACCGAGAGCACCGCGAGGAGCAGGATGAACACCCTGGCTGGCGAGGCGGTGTACACCACCGCCACCAACACCGCCGCCGCGCCGGACCCGAGTTCCATGGCGTAGGAGAAGCCGCTGAAGAAGCGGCTCAGGTCGCGGCGCCGCAGCCACAACAGCAGCAGCATCCCGACGTCGTTCAGGACCTGCATGCAGACGACGAGCAGGACGAGCAGGAGCGGCGACCAGCCGGACAGATCGGACAGCGGCACCGCACCGCCAAGTGCCTCGTACACGGAACCCGACACCAGCACGACCAGGGTCATCAGACCGGCGTTGTACAGAGATGCCAGCGCGACGTTGCCGGGCGGCACGCCCTTGAGGAGCCGGTGCCAGGGATAGATGAGGGACGCGAGGCCGTTGATCCACGCCGCATCGAGGGCGCCGAGCACCAGGATGCTGGCGACCTGGGACACCCGATCGAAGGAGTAGTAGCCGAACTCGGGGTCCTGGTAGCCGATGCTGATGGTGAACAGGCCGTACAGGAGGAAGAGCAGGGCGACGTCGACGTCGCGGCCAGGCAGAACGGACCCTCGCGCGACGAGTGCCCAGGCAAGAACGGCCAGAGCCCCAACGAACAGCATGGAGGCAAAGACTGCCTCGGCGCGCGTCCACACCGGCGTGTGCGGCGGCGAGACCGCCTCGTCCATGGGGCGAAGATACCACGCACGCAGGCCGGGAGCGGGCCGATGAGACCCGCCGTTAGCCCGCGTGGCCCTGCCTGGCGCCATTCGCGCGTCGGTGTCGCACTCCGTCCCGGTCCGACTTGCGCACGGCGTGACAGCGACAGTCCGGAAAACGATGCGTAAGGGGAGTGCTCGAATCCCCCGGCGCATCGTTTTCCCACGGCGTCGCGCCGGAGGACCGGGATGGAGTGCGACACCGACGCGAAAATTGCGCTAGCCCCTGCGGGCCTCGGCGGCGTCCATCACCTCGTTGACCGCACGCAGGTGCTCGCCCTTGTAATCGGGCACGAGCTGCGGGTCGGGGTTGAGCACCATGGTGTCGCGGCCCGACGGCGTGAACGGGGTCCACGCGGGAATGCCCGCGTGGCTCGGATCGCCGTTGCGTGCGAACGCAACCCACGCGGCGGACATCTTCGCTTCCAGCGCCTTCACGTCGGGGCCTGCGCCGATGACGGGCGCGGCCACGTCCGTGTTGTGCAGCGCGAACGGGATGTCCATGCAGTGCATGGACCGGAGCGCGCCCTCGCGCACCGGCGAGTAGTAGTTGAAGTAGTACTTGAAGACCGGGGCGCGGCCGAGGGCTGCCTTGCGCTCGGCCTGCAGACCCGTGCCGCGGCGGAAGTTGGACGCATCGGTGGCAATCTGCAGGAAGAGATCGAGATTGCCGGCCTCGGGCCGCGAGCCGCGATAGAGCGCCGTGATGCGATCGGCGGTCGCATCGTCGGACCGCAGCGCGGAACGTACGTAGTGGCGCAGCGCCTCCGCGTCCAGTTCGTCGTAGTTCTGGCCCGTGTTCCAGGTCACCTCCGTCTCGGTGGACCCGATCATCAGGGGCACGTCGGCCGAGACCTCCGTCGCCACCGGATCGAAGTTGTGGGCGGGCAGGGTGCGTCCGTCCATCACGGGAGAGAACCCACCGACGCCGGCGGTCTCCGACAGCGTGTCGCGGAGCACGTAGAAGGGCACCTGCTGCAGCGCGTCGAGCTGTGAGGGCCCGAGGTTCAGCGCGGTCAGCACGTTGCGCGCCGTGCGCGTGGCCTGCTCCGGCGTCTGGCTGCGCACCTGCGACCCGCTCTGGGCGATGGCGCGATGGAAGAGGCCCCTGGCGTCTGGCATGCCGAGCAGCGTGCTCACCTTCGAGCCGCCACCCGACTGTCCGAGGATGGTGACGTTCGACGGATCGCCGCCGAAGCGTTCGATATTGTCGCGCACCCACTGAAGGGCCAGGACGATGTCGAGCATGCCCACGTTGCTCGCCTGCGCGTACTGCTCGCCGCCGATCTCCGGCAGGTACAAGAACCCGAACACGTTCAGGCGGTGATTGACGCCGACGAACACCACGTCGTGCTGTTCGGCCAGGTTGGTGCCGTCGTACACATACCCGCCCGATGATCCGCCCGAGAAGCCTCCGCCGTGCAGCCACACCATGACGGGCCGCTTGCCGCCGTCACCGAGGCCCCGGCTCCACACGTTGAGCCGCAGGCAGTCCTCGCTCGACGCCTCGAGACGGTACAGGACGCCCCACTCGTGCACGAGCCGGGCCTGCGTCTGAGGCGCGCGATGCCCGATGCGGGTGGCGTCCCGCACGTCGGTCCAGGGGG
>JABFRY010000127.1 GCA_013140955.1 Acidobacteriota bacterium | reverse complement strand
GCTGACCCCGGCGCCGGGTCCAGCACCGGGGTCAGCGGCCGGATCGGCGGCGGAGCCAGCGCCGGATCCCGCGGCTGGGTCAGCGGCGGCTCCTCGCCCGTGTACGGCGACGCCTCGTGGGCCCGCGTGTCCAGCCTCTCGTCCGGCGTGTCGTCCGGCCTCTCGTCCGGCGCACCCACCGAGGCCGGTCTCACCGGCTGGCCGCACCGGCCACAGAACCTGGCGTCAGGACCGAGACCGGCTCCGCACTGTTCACAGAACATCTCGACTCCCGGCGTCGGAACGCACCTCTCGCTCGAGGTCTGCTTCCAGGCGTCGTACCTCTGCCAGGATGCCCAGGAACCGCTGGCCAAAGGCGGTCAGGTGGTATTCGACCTCCACCGGGGGCTTCTCCCCGCGCACCCGCCTCTCGAGGACCCCGAACGCGGTCAGCTTTCGGAAGCGCTCGTTCATGACCTTGGCGGACAGTCCGGGAAACGCGCGCAGCAGCGCGCTGGGCCGATGACACCCCTGGGCAACGAGACCCAGCAGCCCGATCGACCACTTGCAGCCGACCACGGCTTCGACCATTGATGCCACGGAGGGACGGACTGGACCCATCAAGTCACCACGTTACCGAAAGGTGCGATCTGGCGCAGGCACAACGCCCTGCCTATTCTGCACGCAGACGGCCGCGTGGCAAGTCGCCACGTCCCTGCCGCCCGAGGACCTCGCACATGGACATTCCCGGCTACACGTTCGGCACCGCCGCGGTCACACGCTCACCCATCACGCTCGCTGAGTTCGAACGGATGAAGCACAGCGTCGCGTTCAGCGACGACGACGTACGGTGGCTGCGGACGTCCCGGACGATCCTCGAACCACAGGTCGAGGCGGTTCTCGACGTCTGGTACGGCTTCGTCGGCAGTCAGCCGCACCTGGTGGCGGCCTTCGGCAGCGTGCACGACGGCATGCCGCTCGCGGACTATCTGGCTGCCGTGCGGCGGCGGTTCGGCCGGTGGATTCTCGACACGGCCGACGCCAGGTACGACCAGCAATGGCTCGACTACCAGCACGAGATCGGCAGGCGCCATCACCGACTCGGCAAGAACCAGACCGACGGGGCAGCCGCGGTGTCGCACATCCCCTTTCGGGACCTCTTCCTGCTGGTCGTCCCGATCACGGCCACCCTCACGCCGTTCCTGGCCATCCAGGGACACGACCAGGAATCGGTGCAGCGGATGCACGACGCGTGGGTGAAGTCGTGCCTGCTCCAGGTCACCCTCTGGAGCCATCCCTACGTGAAGGACGGCGACTTCTGACGGCGGCAGTCTCGAAAACGGTGCACTAGGCGGGACGCGTGGCCGGCGGAGGGACCCACTCCTCCGCCGTGAGGGCCCAGCGCTCGTGGTCGCGCCAGTCCCCGCCGATCTTCAGGTAGCGGGGCGAGAGGCCCTCGAGCCGGAAGCCCAGGCCTCGGACCAGGGCTTTCGAGGCCTCGTTGCCCGGCTGGATGTTCGCCTCGACCCGGTGCAGCTGGTGCACCCCGAAGGCCAGGGACAGGGCCGCGCCCAGGCTTCGTGTCATGTGGCCCTGACGGTGGTGCGGGACGAACGCGTAGTAGCCCAGGTACGCACTCTGGAAGGCGCCGCGCACGATCTCGCTGAAGGTGACGACCCCGGCCAGCGCACCGTGTCCGGTGATCGCCCAGTAGCCGATGTGGGCGGGCGTCCTGAAGCGCTCCAGCATCCCGAGGAAGGCCGCCGGGGTATCGGGCGCCGAGACCCAGGGGGTGTGCAGGTCACGGCTCCGGTGCACCGCGGCCAGGAACTCCTCCATCCGGTCGGCCGAGGGGGCCATCAGCGGCACCACCGGATGGCCGTCCGCGCTCTCAGGCACTGAATTGCCGGAGGTGGTTATCCATGTGGCGGTAGATCAACACACCCCAGTCCTCGCGCGAGAGGGTGCCGAAGGCTGGATGCGCGCCGAACGTGTGCGCGGGCGCGGCCACGCGTTCGAGGAGGCCCGCCAGCTGGCGCCGCTCGACGTCGAAGTCCACCGCGGCCCGCGAGAGGAGTTCGGGAGCCGTGGGAGCTCCCTTTGGAAACGGCAGCCAGTGGATGATGGCGTGCCGCACCGGCGGCCACGACAAGGGTCCGCCGCGTGGGGCGATCGGCAGGTCCCCCGTCGCCATGCGGAGTGCTTCGGTGAGGTGCGCCAGCATCAGGGGCGCATCCATCCGTCCCCAGCGACGGGGCGCCTCGGGGGCCAGCGCGCCCACCCGCGTCATGAGGCCGGCCCGGGCGGCGGGATCGAAGATCGTGGGCACGCGCGTCTCCTCCTCAACTGTCCGGCACGCAGCACCACGTGGGCGGCGGCGTCTGCCGGCACGTCGCCCGCCTCGGGTTCAGAAGGCGCCGACGCTCAGGCCCACCGTGAACGAACGGCCCCGCGAGGGCGCGAACTGGAAGTGCTCCCGGTAGTAGGTGTCCCCGAGGTTCTCGACGGCGAGCGTGAGGCTGAGCCGCTCCTGCCCACGCGTCAGCATCAGCCCGCCCCCGAGGCGCTGCACCACGAACCCGTCGAGCGCCAGCAGATCCTGCGCGATCTTAAACGGCGAGTCGAGCACCGTGGGTGTCACCCGCGTCACGTCGGTCTGCATCCGGGCCCCGTACTCGAGCCACCAGCGTCCGCCCGCCTCCGTGAAGCGCGCGTTGACCAGCACCTTCACCGGCGTGATGTTGTCGGCCGGGGCCCCGTCGAGCGGGCTCCCGTCGAGGGGATTGATGCCCGTGGTGATCGTGCCGCGGGTGAACGCGCCAGACGCGCTGAGTGTGAGCACACCGGGCCTGAGGGCGAGCGGGGCATCGGCCGAGAGCTCGATGCCGCTGATGCGTACGTCGGCGTAGTTGGTGGCCTGGGCCAGCGGACCGCCCGGCGTGTTCGCCACCACCAGATCCTGCGCCACGAAGTCGGCGTACTGATTCACGAAGACGTACGCGCCGCCGGTGACCCGCGGCAGGGTGAAGCGCGCCCCGACGTCGAAGTTGTGGCCGGTCTCGGGCCGCACCTGGATATTGGGCGCGATGCTCCCCGCGGTGGCCGGCCCGGCAAACAGCAGCTCCTCCAGATTCGGATGGCGATAGCTGCGCCCGTAGCGGATGAACGGGCTCACGCGTCCCCCCGTGTTCCCCACCAGGCCCACGTCACCCGTGACCGCGCGGCGCCCGATGTTCATGCCGGCCGGGTCCGGGAGCGTCGCAGGATCGATGGCGGGACTGGCGCCCGCCACGACCGCCGACACGTCGTAGCCCGGCGTGGCCTTGGTCGTCACGTCGTAGAAGTCGGCCCGGAGCCCGGCCACGAGCGACAGGCTCGGCCGCAGGCGCCACTCATCCTGCGCGAACACCGCCACGTCCTGCAGGCTCGCGTCCGGCACGCGCACGGGACGGGCGAACACCGGCGGCCCCAGCTGCACTGGCCGTGGGAAGACCGTGGCCGCCGGCCCGCGCGGCCCGAGGGCCAC
Organism: Acidobacteriota bacterium; assembly: GCA_013140955.1. Classification (GTDB taxonomy): domain Bacteria; phylum Acidobacteriota; class Vicinamibacteria; order Vicinamibacterales; family UBA2999; genus JABFRY01. The sequence goes on along the minus strand of JABFRY010000127.1, from coordinate 179 downwards.
CTGGCCCAACTGCGAGGTCGTGGTCAACGTCGTCCGGACATCGCTGCTGCGGTCGCGGTAGAAGGTGAAGCCGGTGGTGAGGAGATGGTTCGTGGCCGGCACGATGACGGCCTGGAGGTCGACGCCTGGCGTCCACACCCGCTGCTCCGTCTCCGACAGCACATCGAGCCTGAACACCG
>JABFRY010000552.1 GCA_013140955.1 Acidobacteriota bacterium | reverse complement strand
ACGCGGTCTCGACGGCGTCGCGCCGCCTCATCTACGAGGTGACGCTCACCGCGGACCAGGGCAACTTCAGCTTCGGCGCGGCCGCGCTGCCGGACTCCGCCAGGGCGAGTCTGGACGAGATGATCAACCGCCTGAAGGCCGATCCCCAGGGCGTGTTCATCGAGATCGAGGGCCACACCGACAATACCGGTCCCAACGAGCTGAACGAGCAGCTGGGCCTCGAGCGCGCCGAGTCCGTGAAGCGGTATCTTTACGAGCAGCATCAGGTGCCGCTCCACAAGATCAACGTGATCAGCTACGGCGAGGAGAAGCCGGTTGCCCCGAACAACACGCGCGAGGGCCGTGCCCAGAATCGCCGTGTCGTCGTGCGGGTCCTCTCGTAGTCCGACATCCCACCACGCCTCTCCGTCCTGCCGGTCGTCACCGTCCGGCAGGACGGAGCAGGCCCCGTCCGGCAGGACGGAGCAGGCCCTGTCCGGCAGGACGGAGCAGGCCCGTCCGACAGGACGTCCCTCCGTCACTCACCGCATGCCGGCCAGATCGAATTCCGCCCTGGCGAGTTCTGTAGCGCCCTCGAGCAGACGCAGCTCGTAGCGGCCATCCGGGCGCAACGTCGACGTGGCGATCCCCACAATCAGCGTGGCGCCAAGCAGCGTGCCCCCGCCGCCCACGCCCGTCCCGGGTGCCGGTGGCGCAGGATACGGCTGTGCGGGCACGCGGACCCGCACCGTGTTGCGTGGGACCGCTTCCAGCGACAGCAGCGCGACCGGCGCGACGCCTCCCGCCTCGCGCACCTCCACCGTGTAGTCGGGCACCCCGAGCAGGACGTTGAGCGGACTGAACGTCAGCTCCACGACCACGTCCACCCGATCCGGGCCGGCGCCCAGGGCCAGCAGGGCGTCACGCTGGCCGAAGAGCGGACCGCGCCGACGGGCATTCTGTTCCGCCGCGATCACGACCTGCCGGAAGGGCGTCACGACCTCCAGCGCGTCGAGGGGCGATACACCCACCGGCACGCGGTAGGCCTCGTGGAACCGCGCACGCTCGTTGTCGATCGACGACTGACCGATGACGATGGCCTGTTCGATGCCGCGGCGGTCGAGGGATGGCTGGAGCGCTACGGTGGCAGCCGGTTGGAGCAGCGCCGCCAGCGCGACGACGGACGTCAGGGTCGAAGCGCGGAAGACCATGGCTACATGCTAGTGCCGGGTGCACGTTGGCGCAGCACTCCGACTCGGTCCTCCGGCGCGACGACGCGGGAAACTGCCGCTGTCACGCCATACGCAAGTGGCACCGGGCCCGAGCGCTGCACCCAACCGCAGATCGCACTGGACCCGTGTCCCGGAGACGCTTGCGCGCCCGCGGGTCCTGCGCACGGGCGTACAATGCGCATCGGCTGCCGACCATGCATCTGTCCAGGAAGATCGCGCTCATCACCGGCGCCCGGCGGATCGGGGCGGTCGTCGCGCTGGAACTCGCGCGGCGCGGGGTGGATCTCGTCGTGGCCTATCAGACCTCGCGGCAGGAGGCGGAGAGCACGGCGGCCTCGGTGCGGGCGCTTGGCCGTCGGGCCGAGATCGTGCAGGCCGACCTGTCGGAAGCCGAGGCCTGTACCGAGGTCGTGCGTCGCACGGTCGAGGCGCTGGGCGGTCTCGACATCCTGGTGAACATGGCGTCGGTCTACAAGCCGCTGCCCTTCGACGACCTCACGCCCGAGGCCTGGGACGCCCAGCTCGCCGTGGACCTGCGTGCCACGCTCCTGTGCAGCCACGCCGCGGTGCCGCACATGCGGGCGCGCGGGGGCGGGCGCATCGTGAACTTCTCCGACTGGGTGGCGCGCAGCGGCCGTCCCCGATACCGGGGCTATCTCGCGTACTACGTGGCCAAGGCCGGCGTCATCGCGCTGACCGAGGCGCTGGCGCTGGAGCTGGCGCGGGATCAGATTCTGGTCAACGCCGTGGCGCCCGGTCCCATCGTCCCGCACGAAGGCACCCCACGTGAGGAGTTCGCGGCCGTGGAGCAGGCGACGCCGGTCGGCCGGTGGGGAGGCGAGCTCGAAGTGGCCAAGGCCGTCTGCGCGCTCGTCGAAAGCGACTTCGTGACGGGTGAAACCATCCGGGTCGACGGCGGACGTCACCTGAGCTAGCTATGACCTCGCGGTCGTGCCCGTGGTGGCCACGCCGGATCCCTCAGGCGGGCACGCCGGCCCTGTCGAGAATGGCCGTGAGCGTGGCCTGGGCCCCGAGCAGGGGGAGGTTGCTCACATAGAAGTGCCGGATACCCAGGTCCATCATCGCCCGCAGCGTGGCGGCGCAGACGTCCACCGGCGTCTCCCCCCGGGCGAAGGCGGCCGAGAGCCCGGCGAGCGGCACCGGCAGGAAGTGTGCGAGTGCCGCCAGCGTTTTCGGGTTGGCGCTGCGGTAGTAGAACACCCCGAACATACCGGGAATGGTCACGTGCCGTCGTGCGGCTTCCTCGAGAAAGCGCTCGACGGGCGGCGTGTCCAGGTGGCTCACGACCTGCGTCAGGTAGAACTCGCCGGTGAAGCGCTCCTCGCTGAGGAAGTCCACCTGCCGTGCGGGATCGGCGTGCGGGTTGGCCCAGCCCCCGAGCCCCAGCCGTGGCTCGCGCGTCCGGATGCGCTCGCGCAGCTCCCACGCGTGCCCGACGCATCGCGGGCGCCCCACCGTGCGGTCCCCTCCGAGCACCACCAGCGATTCGAAGCCGTGCTCCCACGCCTGCTCCGCGTACGAGAGGCAGTAGTCCATCGAGTGCTTGGTGGTGAGGAACGGCACGATGCGGTCACGTGGCACGTCCTGACCGAGATTGGCCACCAGATGCCGCAGGTTGTTCTCTTCCTGCAGGCCCACGGCGCTGTCGGTGAGGAAGACGGGCACGGAGGCCCGTGCCAGCCCACGAATGGCGTGGTACGTGTCGATCCAGGCATCCATCCCGGCCAGCGCATCGAGCTCTGCCCGCGGCGGTCGCAGTTCCACGGCGAACGTGGCATCGCTGCTGCGCAGCGTGTCGGCGAATGTCATGGCTCAGCGGGCGCCGGGCGCTGCGGTGGTCCGCTCGATGAAGTCCAGCATCAGATGCCGCAGGTGCAGGTTGAGGGTCGGATCCGTCACCCCGTGCCGGGAGCGCGGATAGAGCATCATCTCGAAGGGTTTGCCGGCGCGCTGCAAGGCGTTGGCAAACTGCAGGGAGTTCTGCAGGTGCACGTTGTCGTCGATGGTCCCGTGTACCACCAGCAGCCTGCCTTCCAGCCCGTCGGCGGACAGGCGCGGTGCCGTGCTGGCATACCCCTCAGCGTTGTTGCGCGGCGTCTTCATGTACCGCTCGGTGTAGACGGTGTCGTAGTTGCGCCAGTCCGTCACCGGTGCGCCCGCGATGCCGGCGGACCACGCGCGGCTGTGCGTGAGCGCGTAGGCCGTCATGAAGCCCCCGTAGCTCCAGCCCATCAGCACCGCGCGCTGCTGGTCCACCCCTGGCTGACGCCGCAGCCAGGCCAGGCCGTCCTCGAGATCGGCGAGCTCCACCTCGCCGAGGCGCCCGTACACCGGCCACCGTGATTGCGCGCCCTTGCCGCTCGCGCTGCGGTTGTCGAGCAGCCACACGATCACGCCGCGTTGCGCGAGGAGCTGGTAGAAGAGGTAGTTGCGCCCCAGCCACTGATTGCGCACCGTGGATGCGCCAGGACCGGCGTACGTCTCCTGAAAGACCGGATACCGGCGCGCGGGGTCGAAGTCGGGCGGCCTGATGATGAGGCCTTCCATGAGGAAGCCGTCCCGTGCCGGCACCTGGACGAACTCGGGCGTCGACAGCCCGAAGCCGTCGAGCACGGTCACCGGGTTCGCGTCGATCACCCGGATGGCCTCGCCGTCCGCGCGATGCAGCCTGACCTGCGTGGGCGTTCGGATGTCGCTCCAGGTGCCGACGTACAGGGTGAGGGACGGGTTGAACGTCGCCCCGTGCGTGCCGTCTCCGCGCGAGAGGCGCGTGAAGCCTCGACCGTCGAGGCCGACGCGGTAGAGATCGGTGCCCACGGGACTGTCGGCGCTGGCCGAGAAATACAGCAGACCGTTCGACTCGTCGATCCCGTGAACCGTCCGCACCTCCCAGCTCCCGGTCGTGACCTGCCGGAGGAGCGCGCCGTCACCCGCGAGATGGTAGACGTGGCGAAATCCGCTGCGCTCGCTCAACCAGAGGAACGAGCCATCGCGCAGCCAGAGCGGGTTGCCGTTGCGGTCCACCCATGCGCTCGTCGTCTCACGCACGAGGCGTCGTGGCGGCGCCGTGGCGCCCGCGGGCGCAGCGAGCAGGTCGAGCCATGTCTGCTCGCGGTCCTGCACCTGGAAGACCACCGACCGGGCATCGGGCGTCCAGTCGACGTCCACGATCAGGATCTCGGGCCCGTAGGCCCCAAGATCGGGCCAGGCGACCGGTCCACCGGTGGCGGCCACGACGCCCAGGCGAACGCCCGGATTCGGGTCCCCGGCCTTCGGGTAGGGCGTGATCTCCACCGACGGATGCACGGGCAGATCATCGATGACCGTGTACGCGGGCACCGACGTCTCGTCCAGGCGGAGGAAGGCCAGCCGCGAGGAGTCCGGGCTCCACCAGTACCCCCGGAAGCGCCCCCGGCCGTAGATCTCCTCCTGATAGAGCCAGTCGAGTTGTCCATTGAGGACGACGGCACTGCCGTCGGTCGTCAGTCGGTGCTCGGGTCCGCCCGTCACGGCGACGGCGTACAAATCGTGCCCCCGCACGAAGGCCACCCGCGAGCCATCGGGGCTGAACGTGGCCTCTTCCTCGAGACCCGGCGCGCTGGTCAGCCTCACGGCGCGGGCAGAGGCGATGTCGTAGACGTAGAGGTCGTCCTGGATGTCGAGGAGCAGGGCGTCGGCGGCGGGACTCAGCACACCGCCACCGCCGGCCGCGACCTCCGCGTCGCCGGACTCCATGCCGGGAATCGCCCGCAAGGCGTCGGCGAGCTGGTCCCGCTCGAAGAGGGACGTCAGCCGTCCCGACCGGGCATCCACCCGCTGCCAGCGGCTGTTGCCGCGCCCTGACGACACCCAGCTCTCGTCGTCCAGCCACGTGACGGCCGACGGCAGGGTGCCGCTGGCGTTCAGGCTGGTGCCCGGCGCGTAGATCGCGTCGATATCGAAGCTGCGCGGCGGGGCCTGCGCGAGGGCCGGTGCCGCCAGCGCCATGAGCAGGATCGCCGGGAGCGCGCCGTTGTGAAGGGCCGGCATCCGCGACAGAGTAGCAGATCGCCCGAGGACATCTGGTATTGTCAGCACCCGTGACGCAGCTGACGTTTCTCGGCGCGGCCCGGACGGTCACCGGGTCCAAGTACCTCCTCGAGCACGAAGGCGTGCGCGTCCTGATCGACTGCGGGCTCTTCCAGGGGCAGAAGGAGTGGCGCCTCCGCAACTGGGACGACCTGCCGATCCGGGCCGAGGACATCGACAGCATCGTCCTCACACACGCACACCTCGATCATGTGGGCTACCTGCCCCGTCTGGTGGCGCACGGCTACCGGGGCCGGGTCTTCTGCACGTCGGGCACCGCGGACCTGTGCCGCCTGGTCCTGCCCGACGCCGGCCGCATCCAGGAAGAGGACGCCCGCCAGGCCAACCGGCACGGCTACTCGAAGCACCACCCCGCCCTCCCGCTGTACACCGAGACCGATGCAGCGCGGGCCGTGACGCAGCTGCAGCCCATGGGCTACAACCGTCCCATCGAGGTGGCGCCGGGCCTCACCGTGGAGTTCCTGCCCGCGGGGCACCTGCTCGGCTCGTCCTTCGTGCTCGTCCGCACGTCGAGTGGTCGGACGGTGCTCTTCGGAGGCGACCTCGGGCGCTACGCGCGGCCCGTGCTTCCCGACCCGTCGCCGGCGCCTCGCGCCGACGTCCTGCTCGTGGAGTCCACCTACGGCGATCGCGATCACGCGCCGGAGGACGACGGCGAAGCCCTGGCGGAGGTCATCCGGGACGCTGCCGCCAGGGGTGGAAAGCTCATCATCCCGTCGTTCGCGATCGGGCGCGTCGAGGAGGTGCTCTACTGGGTCCGCCGGCTGGAGCAGGAGAAGCGCATTCCCGTGCTCCCCGTGTACGTGGACAGTCCCATGGCCACCGAAGCGCTCCGGTACTACACGTCGCGGGTCTCGGAGCTGGATCCCGAGATGCGCCCGGCGCAGAAGCAGGTCTGCACGTTCTGCACGGCGCGCTTCCAGACCGTGGCCTCGCCGGAGCAGTCCAAGGCGCTCACGGCGAGCCGGCGCCGCGCCATCATCATCTCGGCCAGTGGCATGGCCACCGGAGGGCGCGTGCTGCACCACATGGAGGCCGCCCTGCCGGATCCCCGCAGCACAGTCCTCTTCGTGGGATACCAGGCGGCCGGCACGCGCGGTCGCGCCCTCATCGAAGGTGCGTCCGAGGTGAAGATTCACGGACGGCAGATCCCCGTCCACGCGAAGATCGCGAAGCTCAACTCGATGTCCGCCCACGCGGACCGGGGCGAGATCCTCCGCTGGCTGCGCACGTTTGCCGCGCCACCGTCGCAGGTCTACCTGGTGCACGGCGAGCCTGGGCCGATGGACGCCCTGCGGGCGACGATCGAGGCCGAACTCGGGTGGAAGACGGCGACCCCGGCCTACGGCGAGCGCGTCGAGCTCTGACGCAACCAGCGACCGGGCAGGACGGGGCCATGCTCTCCAGCAGACTGCCGCCGCAGTCGGGCGCAAACGCGCTCACCCGTGCCGTCGCGCGCGTGCGCGCACACGGGACGCCGGTTATCGACCTCACCGGCTCGAACCCAACGACCGCGGGTCTCGCCTACCCGGAGAGCTTCCTCTCGGGGCTGTCCGATCCGCGGGCGCTCGCCTACGAACCCTTCCCGCTCGGCCTGCCCGATGCGAGGGCGGCCGTCGCGGCCGACCAGGCACGGCGCGGGGTCACGGTAGACCCCGCCCACGTGGTGCTGACCGCGAGCACGAGCGAGGCGTACAGCTACCTCTTCAAGCTCCTCTGCAATCCTGGCGACGCCGTCCTCGGACCGCGCCCCAGCTATCCGCTGTTCGAGCATCTCACGAGGCTCGAGGGTGTGCGGCTCGAACCCTACGACCTGCAGTACCACGGCCGCTGGGAGGTGGATCCGGATCGGCTGGCGCGGCCCGGCGACCGCGTGCGCGCCGTGCTGGCCGTGGCGCCGAACAACCCCACCGGATCGTTTCTCTCCCGTACCGACCTCGACGTCCTGCGGGCGGCGTGCCTGGCGTCCCGGGGTGCGCTGATCGTGGACGAGGTCTTCGCCGACTACCCGCTCGATGCCGTTGCGCCGCTCACCGACATCGCGGCGGGTGCGGACGAGGTACTCACCTTCACCCTTGGCGGACTGTCGAAGACCGTCGGCCTTCCGCAGGTGAAGTGCGGCTGGATCATCGTCGGTGGGCCCCCGGCCGCCGTCCGCGCGGCGATAGAAGGCCTCGAATTCATCGCCGACAGCTTCCTGTCCGTGTCCACGCCCGTGCAGGTCGCGGTTCACCGGCTGCTGGAGGAGGGCGGTGCCGTCCGCGAGGCCATCCGCGCCCGGACGGCCGACAATCTCGTCCGGGCACGTCGGCTCGTGGCCGCGTTTCCCTCGTGTGAGATCCTGAGAGCCGAGGGAGGGTGGTCTGCGGTGATACGAGTCCCGGCGACGCGCGGTGAAGAGGAGCTGACGCTCGACCTGCTCGAGCGGGCACACGCGTTGGTACATCCGGGGTACTTCTTCGACTTTCCCCGGGAGGCATTTCTCGTGGTGAGCCTCCTCGGTCCGTCCGCCGCATTCGAGGACGGCCTGCGCCGTCTTCTCGAGGTGGCGTCCGCGTGACGTCGTGCGCATGCCATCACCGTCGGGCCGTTTCGTGACCAGCCCTCAGCGCCGCACGGGCGTGCTGGTTCCGCTCTCCGCGATTCCCTCAGCCTCCAGCTGGGGCATCGGGGAGATTCCGGACCTGGTGCCGCTGGCGCGCTGGCTCCGCCTGGCCGGTGTCCGCGTGCTGCAGCTGCTGCCGGTCAACGAGGTGCCGCCACGCGAGTCGTCTCCTTACTCGGCCCTGACGGCCATGGCGATCGATCCGCAGTACATCGGGCTGGCACGCCTCGACGACTTCCAGGCACTTGGCGGCGAAGGCGGCCTGCCGGCCGATGAGCGCGAGCAGCTCTGTGCCGTGCGGGCGTCGGCCCGCGTGGACTACGCCGGCGTCAGGCGCCTGAAGGACGGCGTGCTCAGGCGCTGCTGGCGGCGGTTCGGGCGGGACGAACTGTCGGCGGGGACCGAGCGGGCCGCCCGCTTTCACGCCTACGTCGCGCGGGAGCGCTGGTGGCTCGATGACTACGCCGTGTTCCGGGCGCTGCAGGCGCGGTACCCGGACCGGGGCTGGACCGACTGGCCGACGCCCGTCCGCGAGCGCGATCGCGCCGCGCTCGACGAGGCGCGCGAGGCGCTTGGCGACGAGATCCACTACCGCCACTATCTGCAGTGGACCGCCGACGAGCAGTGGGCACACGCGCGGCGGGAGATCGCACCCCTGGCGATCTTCGGCGATCTGCCGTTCATGGTGAGCGGCGACAGCGCCGATGTGTGGGCCCATCAGGACGAGTTCCGGCTGGACGCGTCGGCCGGGGCGCCACCCGACGCGTTCGCGGCCGACGGCCAGGACTGGGGACTGCCGGTCTACCGGTGGGACGTGCTGCGCGACCGTGACTTCGACTGGTTGCGGGAGCGCGGGCGGCGGTACGCCACGCTCTTCGACGGGTTCCGCGTGGATCACCTCGTGGGCTTCTATCGCACCTTCCACCGCCTGCATGCCGACGATACCCGTGGCTTCGTGCCGGCCTCCGAGCCCGAACAGCTGGCCCTGGGCGAGCGCGTGCTGCAGGTGTTCCGCGACTCGGGCAGCGAGATCATCGCGGAGGACCTGGGCACGGTGCCCGACTTCATCCGCGCCTCGCTCGCCCGCCTGGGCGTCCCCGGCTATCGTGTCCTGCGATGGGAGCGGGAATGGCACGCCGAGGGCGCCCCCTTCCGGGACCCGGCAGACTATCCCGTCGCCTCGGTGGCGACCACCGGCACGCACGACACCGAGCCCCTGGTGGTGTGGTGGGAGGGTGCGGATGCGGCCGAGCGTGCGGCCGTCCTGGCGATTCCATCGCTGGCGGCACGCCTTCCGCCAGGCGGCCATGACGAGGCCCTGGCCACGCCGGGCATGCCGGCCTGGTTGCGCGAGGGCGTGCTCGACACGCTGATCGCGTCTGGGGCGGGACTCGTCCTGCTGCCGATAGGGGACGTGTTCGGCTGGGCGGACCGGATCAACCGGCCGGCGACCGTCGGTCCCGGGAACTGGACGTGGCGCCTGCCGTGGGCCGTGGAGCGTCTCGAGGCCGAGCCCGTGCCACTGGCCGTGGCAGCGCGTGCGCGCGAGTGGTCGGTCCAGCACAGCCGCTGGCCGGACCGCCCGTTCGACCAGTAACCGAACGGGCAGCGGGGACGCGGGGACGCGTGCGGCCCCGGCGTGGCCTCAGCCGCGCTTCGAGAGTCGGGCCCAGGCGTCCTTCAGGGTCACGGCCCTGTTGAACACCGGCGCGCCCGCGCGTGTGTCGGGGTCCGCGCAGAAGTAGCCCTGCCGCTCGAACTGATAGTGCGTCCCCGCCGCGACCCCGGCCAGCGAGGGTTCGAGCCGGCTCTCCGGCAGGCGCACGAGCGAGGCCGGGTTGAGGTCGGACAAGGGATCCCGCCCGCCCGCCTCCGGATCCTCCGACAGGAAGAGACGATCGTACAGGCGGACCTCCGCCGCAACCGCGTGCGCGGCCGACACCCAGTGCAGCGTCCCCTTCACGCGCCGGGCGGCCGTCTCGCCCGAGAGCGACTCCGGATCGTAGGTGCACTGCAGCTCCGTGATCGTGCCCGCCTCGTTCTTCACGACCCCGGTGCACGTGATCACGTACGCGTAGCGGAGTCGCACCTCGGCGCCTGGCGACAGGCGGAAGAATTTCTTCGCGGGCTCCTCCATGAAGTCGTCCTGCTCGATGTACAGCTCCCGCGAGAAGGGCACCTCGCGGGTGCCCGCGCCCGGGTCTTCGGGGTTGTTCACCGCCATCACCGTTTCCACCCGCCCCTCGGGGTAGTTCTCGATCACCACCTTGAGCGGACGCAGCACCGCCATGGCGCGCGGCGCGCGGCGATTGAGGTCCTCGCGGAGCGTGTGCTCGAGCAGGGCGATGTCGACGACGTTCTCCTTCTTGGCCACGCCGATCCGCAGGCAGAAGTCGCGGATCGACTCGGGCGTGAAGCCACGCCGCCTGAGGCCGGCGATCGTCGGCATGCGCGGGTCGTCCCAGCCGTGCACCAGGCGCTGCTCCACCAGGGCCAGGAGCTTCCGCTTGCTCATCACCGTGTAGTTGAGATTGAGCCTGGCGAACTCGATCTGCTGCGGCGTGGCGGGCGGCCGTGTGCTGGCGATCACCCAGTCGTAGAGCGGGCGGTGATCCTCGAACTCGAGCGTGCAGATCGAGTGCGTGATGCCCTCGAGCGCGTCGGAAATCGGGTGCGCGTAGTCGTAGGTCGGGTAGATGCACCAGGCGGTGCCCGTCCGGTGGTGGTGGGCGTGGCGTATCCGGTACAGCGTCGGGTCGCGCATGTTGATGTTGGGCGACGCCATGTCGATCTTTGCGCGAAGCACGTGCGTGCCGTCGGGGAACTCGCCGGCCCGCATGCGCCGGAACAGGTCGAGGCTTTCCTCCACGGGCCGGTCCCGGTACGGACTGGGGCGCCCCGGCTCGGTGAGCGTCCCGCGGTGTGCCCGGATCTCGTCGGCGGAGAGGCTGTCCACGTAGGCCTTGCCCTCGCGCACCAGCAGCTCGGCGTACTCGTACAGGCGCTCGAAGTAGTCCGAGGCGAAGTACATCCGCTCGTGCCAGTCGAACCCGAGCCACCGGACGTCGGCCATGATGGCCTCCACGTACTCCACGTCTTCCTTCGTGGGGTTCGTATCGTCGAGGCGCAGGTTGCACCAGCCGCCGAAATCCGCCGCCACACCGAAGTTGAGGCAGATCGACTTGGCGTGGCCGATGTGGAGGTACCCGTTCGGCTCCGGCGGAAAGCGGGTGTGCACCCGGCCCCCGTGCCGGCCGGCCTCCTGGTCGCCGCGGACGATCTCGCGGATGAAATCAGAAGGCGGGGCGGCTGGCGTCACGCCAGGGTCGGAGTCTATCGACGACATGGATGTCCGATTTTACTCGACCCTCCCAAGCAATCGCTCAGTCTTCCTCGGGTTCGTCCGGGGCGACGGCGTCCTCGGGCACGCCCATCAGCCCCGCCTGCCTGAGGACCCGGGGCACCGTATCGATCGGCTCGGCGGCGGGGAGATCGGCGGCGGTCGTGATCTCCAGTTCCTTCAGCCGCCGGGCGCTCACCAGGACCCGCGACTCGAAGGAGCCGGCGGCCAGGTTGTAGGCCTGCACGGTTCCGTCGAGCCGCCGGCGGATCTCGTCGAAGCGGTCGACGAAGACGACCAGCCGGTCGTACAGCTCCTTGCCGAGGCGTGACACCTCGCGGTAGTTGTCCGTGAGGGCCTCCTGCCGCCACGAGTGGGCCACCGTCGTCAGCAGCGCGTGGTCCTGGCCAGCCCCATCACGCTCATCGCGCTGCTGCAGGCCGTGTTCGACCAGGGTGAGGTCGTTCTGCAGCGCCGCGGAGAAGAGGGTCTCTCCGGGCAGGAACATGACCACCATCTCCGGTGAGTTGCCGAGCTGTTCCCAGTAGGCCT
>JABFRY010000498.1 GCA_013140955.1 Acidobacteriota bacterium | reverse complement strand
TCGCTGCGCCGATGAGGCCGAACAGCACGCGGAACTGCACCCGGCCGCGCTCGCCAATGAACGGCCCGGCCCACCACACCCGCAGCGTGCCTCGTCCCGCATCGGGGCTGAGGGTGGCCGTGCCGCGGTCGATGTTGTGCGTGTCCTCGACGCCGGGGTGGGCGACGATCGCGGCAATCGTTGCCGACCGCGGCGAGGCCAGCTCGTAGCGCCAGGTGCCGTCGGCCTCCTCGGCACGCGCCAGGTGCAGCGTGCGTTCGGCCTCCCGCCGCGCCGCCGGCGTCACGTCCTCCTGCCAGCGCACGTTCACCACCGGAGCGGGCGCTTCAAGCGTTGCCCAGGCCAGTCCCAGGGCCACCAGCACGATCTGGCCGGCTGTCGAGACGGTGTGCAGCGTCGCCGACCAGGCCCCGGCCTTCACAATCCCCCCAGCAGGGCGCGATTGAACATCGCGTTGCCGACCACGGTCCACATCAGGGCGTGCAGGCCCACGCAGAAGGCGAAGGCCATCCAGGCCACGCGCCGCGAAGGCGCCAGGGCCCACAGTGCGGCGAAGACGCCCGGGAACACCGAGAGCAGCAGGTCGAGGTTGAACGGGGCGCTCACCGGCCACCACCGAATGAGGAAGACCAGACCGGGCAGCCCGTAGAGCACCGCCGGGACCAGGCGTGCCCGCGGCGCGGTGGCGTACGCCAGCGCCAGCAGGGGCACGCCCGCCAGGGCGCTGAACACGCCGAACTCGGCCAACCCGTTCATCGAGAGCAGGGGCACGGCGAGACGGTGATCGAACTCGAGGGCCGCGACGAGCGGCCGATATCCGAGTTCCCTCGTCCACTGCACCGACCACCCCGCCACCGTGATGTACAGGAACACCCACCCGAGATACAGCGCCACGCCTGCCGACGCGAACGTCAGCGCGCGAACCACTCGCTGCCGCACGGCCCCGTGCCCTGCGGCGGCTGCAAGTGTGCCCCCGGCGAGTCCCAGGAGGCCGAACCCATGAAACGCCGTGTGCAGACCCTGCAGGAATCCCGCGGCAAGCATCGGGACACTGTCGTCGGACGAGGCATCGCGAGAGGCACCCTTCGCCCCACCGCGCGTGGCGTCGCTCGACACGCGTCCCGGCGCGGTGCCTGTGACGTGCGGTGCCGCGCGGCCTGCAGCGCAACGCGTCCGCCCAGGCCGCCGCGCCAGCGCCAGCAGCGGCACGACACCCGCGGCCACGGCGAGGTAGCCGAGTTCCCAGTACCCGAAGAAGAGCACCGACAGCGGGAGCGACACTGCGAGCGCCACGTAGCGGCAGGCCTGCCGCGACCATCCGTGCCAGGCGGCTGCGACGGCCAGTTCGAGCAGGAACAGCCATCCGGCCAGGCGCGACACCAGCCCGTATGCGGCAGCGGCTGACGTGAGGGTGCCGCCGAACCAGCGGTCGAGCGCGAGCATCAGCACGTCGCCCAGGTGCGAGTGGAAGTTGACGCTCCCCGCGGTGAACCGGGCCTCGAAGGTCGCACGCGTGGCCGCCGTATCCACACCGCCCGGCATGATCACCTGTCCAGCGAATCGCTCGGGAAGGGGCGCCAGGAGGAACGTCGCGGCGCAGAGCCCGAGCGTGCCGAGCACCACGGCGCGCCGGACGTGCCGCGGTGCCGCGGCAGCGCGCAGGAGCCAGAGCCCGAGGGCCAGGACGATGGCCGACTGGGCGCGCGGCACGTACCAGACGTCTACGCGGGCCACTGCCACGGCGGCCCCTAACCATCCGGCGGCGTGCAGAGCGAGCAGCAGCGCGGTGCCGGCCAGCACGGCGGCCGTGGCGAGGCGCGTCACACCGTCGGTGTGGCCCTGCGCGCGCGTCATGTCGTGGCCAGCAGGCCCGCGACGGTCATCCAACCCCACCAGCGCAGGCTCGTGGCCAGCCGTGCGGCTGGCCGCGTCGTGTGAAGAGGCGTCTGATTCGCTGCCGGCACTGGCAGGAACGCGGCAAGCGCCAGAGCGCTCACGAGTCCCACCCACGCGCGCGCCTCGGCGCCGGCCGTGCCCCAGCGACCCGCGAGGATCCATGCGAGGAGGACGAGCAGCGGCCCCAGCGCCAGCAGCACGCGCCCCAGCAGCACGCGCGGCGCGAGGGGTGGAGTACCAAGGTCAGCCATGCCGTGCGGCGCATTCTACCTGAGCAGGTGGGCGCCGAAGCCTCGGCGCACCGGGGTGCTCGGGGGCGCATGGCGCCTGCGGCAGGCGCCAGACGAGCCGTCCTTCCGCGAAGGCGCGAGCGTTGCGCGGGCGCGCCGGCCAGCCCGCGCGTGGTCCGTTCAGACGGTGCGCAGGTACGTCAGGGCCGACAGTCTTCGACCTCGAACTCCACCCGGCGGTCGATCGCGTCGCTGGCGTCGTCTGCTCCGGTGCCGACGATGTTCCGCTGGGGACCCACGCCCGACACCCGAAGACGACCGGCCAGCGCGGGCGCTTCCTGCTGCAGGAGGTCGCGAACCGCCGTGGCACGTGCCAGCGACAGGGCCTCGTTCAGCGCGAGCGTCCCGCTGGCGCTGGTGTTGCCGACGATGTGCAGGCACGCGCGGGACGCGCTGGCACCCCGCGAAATCTGCCGGATCCACATCGGGTAGGCGCCGCTGAAGTTCGCGTCCGCCAGGAAGTTCGTCGTACCAGGCAGGAACAGCAGCTTGACGGCGAGGTTGTTCGTCGCCAGCCCCAGCGTGACGATGCGGCCGAAGGCCTCCTCGGCCTCTGCCGCCCGATTCAGCCGCATGTTCGTCAGGTACAGGCCGTTGAACGTCCGGAGTGTCTGTCCGTTGGGGCGCGCCGCGGCAGTCGTGTACGCCGTCAGTGCCGTGTCGTAGCGCCCGGCGTTGTACTCGTCGAGCGCGGTGGCCATCAACGCCTCCGTGGGCAGCTGCTCCACGTAGAGCGCGTCCGCCAGCCGGCCGGACGGCGTTTCGGCGGTGCGGACGTAGCCCTCGACCGTCCTGTCGCGCACCACGGACGGGCTGTCGCGATAAAAAGCCGTGGGCGAGCGATCCAGATTGGGCTCGCGGAACCTCGCCACCGACTGCGCCACCACGATGCCGCTCGCGCGGTCCGTGAGCGCGACGTTCAGCAGATAGCGTCCGGGGGCGTCACCGGGCGCAAGCGTTCCCGTTCCGACGAGCCCCGTCTGCTCGGCGGTGTCGGCCCCGAGGTCCTGCACGCTCATGAGCGACGGAGTCGTGCTGAGCGCCTGCATCAGCTCGTCCTGCACTCTGAGCGATGCCACGGTCTGTTGTCCCGTGGTCTTGTCGAGCAGCGGGTCCACGGCCAGCAGCCACGTCCGGCTGTCACCGAGTTGTGCCGTGAGGTCCGCCGCCACGAAGGTGATCGCCTCCGCGAGCCCGATCTCGCCGAGCGGCACGGGCGGCGGGGGCAACATGCGCGCCCGCGGGGTGCTGGCGCACGCGCCGACGACAACGAGGGCCATCAGGGCCAGACCGAGGCGATAGCTGGGTGACATGGAATCGATCTCCGCTGCGCTGTACCGTTCGATTATGGTCTGTGCCGTGCGTGACGCATCTGTATCATCGGCACTGGCCGGACAGAAAAGCCGCGTCCACGGCCGAGAGCTCTTCGCCGAGCGCCACCCGCTCCAGCAGCCCACGGCATCGTGACGTCATGGCCGGTGCGTTCCGCCCGTCGCCTGGGCGCGTGGCACGCTCCGGGGCGT
>JABFRY010000266.1 GCA_013140955.1 Acidobacteriota bacterium | reverse complement strand
ACGAGGGACCCTGTGCCATGGCCCGGCCGCCACCCAGCACGCCTGCGGTCGCCGCCACACCGAGACCCGCGATCAACGCACGGCGTCCCTGTTCGTGTTTCTCCATCGCTCCTCCTTGGCTCGGGCCGCCAGGGCCCTGGCGAGCCCGATTATAGGCGCCGCGTGCCCGCCGTGCGCTAGGATCACTCCCCGTGGCGGGCACCCCCGCCCCGCCTCCCCCGTGGAGGACTGGTGCGACTCCGGTCGCCCGACGGAAAGGACACCGACCCGTGGCACGACTCAGCCCCATGCGACCACTCACCGCCTGCCTTGCCGCCCTGGCGTGCCTGGCCCTCGTCACCCCGGCGACCGCACAGAACGACTTCGTCGGCGAATGGGAGGCGCGGTACCACGAAGACCAGCCGGAGCGGATTCCGGGCCCGGCCCTGGGCGACTACCTGGCCCTGCCGATCAATGATGCCGCCCGGATGCGGGCCGAGACGTGGGACGCGTCGCTCCACACCCTGCCCGAGTGGCAGTGCCGACCGCACCCGGCCGACTACGGGACGCGCGGACCGGCCAACCTGCGCATCTGGAAGGAGGTGGATCCCCTCACCCAGCGCGTGCTGGCGTACCGCACCCACGTGCAGTGGCAGGCGCAGGAGCGGACCATCTGGATGGACGGCCGGCCGCATCCGCCCGATGACGCCGTGCACACCTGGCAGGGGTTCTCGACCGGCCGCTGGGAGGGCAATTCGCTCGTCGTGACGACGACCCACCTGAAGGAGAGCTACCTGCGCCGCAACGGCGTGCCGCGCAGCGACCAGGCCACGCTGATCGAGTACTGGGGCCGGCGGGGCAACGTCCTGACGCTGGCCAGCATGGTCGTCGACCCGGTGTACCTCACCGAACCGATGCTGCGCACGACGAACTGGCAGCTCGCCCCGCACCAGACGATGGAGCCGTATCCCTGCGAGGTCGCTGAAGAGATCGACCGGCCGGAAGGCGTGATCCCGCACCACCTGCCGGGCACCAACCCCTTCCTGGACGACTTCGCACGCCGGGAGGGCGTGCCGCAGCCGGCGGCCCGTGGCGGAGCCGAGACGGCGATGCCCGAATTCCTGGCGACGCTCAGAACCCGCACGCCCGCGCCCGCGCCGACGTTCGCGACGGCGCCAGAGCGCTCACCCGTGCCGACGGCGCCGCTGCATGCGCAGCGGGTGCAGGGCAACGTCTACATGCTGTCCTCACCGGAGGGCAACATCACGCTGCAGGTCGGGGAGGAGGGCGTGCTCGTGGTGGACGCCGGTCCCGCCGCGATGAGCGCGCAGGTGCTGTCGGCGATCCAGGCGATCTCCAGCGCGCCCATTCGCTACGTGGTCAACACGGACCCGCACCCGGAGCACACGGGCGGCAACCGGACCCTCTTTGCCGAAGGCGAGACGATTGCCGGGGGTGACGTCGTCAACGCCGTGGGCGAATCGTCCCGCACCGGAGCGGTCGTCATCGGGCACGAGAACACCATGATGCGCATGACCCAGCCAGACCTGGGCGGATCGCGGGACCTGCCGTTCGGCGCGTACCCGACCGACATCTACATCGGCGCGCGCAAGGACCTGTTCATGAACGGCGAGGGCGTCCGCATCGAGCACGTGCCGGGCGCGCACACCGACGGCAACAGCATCGTGTTCTTCCGGCGATCGGACGTGATCAGCACCGGCGACGTGTTCACCACCGTGGCCTATCCGGTCATCGCGGTGGACCAGGGAGGGACGATCCAGGGCGAGATCGATGCCTTGAACACGCTGCTGCGCATGGCCATTCCGGCGGCGAAGTCGGAGGGTGGCACCTACATCGTGCCCGGACGCGGCCGCCTGACGGACATGGCCGATGTGGCCTACTACCGCGACATGGTCACGATCATCCGGGACCGCATCCGTGACATGAAGTCGAAGGGCATGACCCTGGAGCAGGTGCAGGCCGCCCGGCCGACGCGCGACTACGACGGCCGGTGGGGTGCCACGACGGGGCCCTGGACGACCGACATGTTCGTGGCGGCGGTGTACCGGACGGTCACCACCGCGAACTGAGGTCTCGCGTGTGCGCGGTGCGCCCGTGCGGTGAGCCCCTCACCGCCGGGCGGCACCGGCTCGGGCACCGACCACGCCAAGCAGCATCGACGTCGCCCACCCTTCGAGCGCCACGCCCACGCCCACGCACGTCCAGGCCAGCGTCGGGTCGGTCAGGGCCGGCACGAGCCCGGACCCGGTGAGGCCGAGCACGCCCGCCGCGAGGGACAGCCCGGCGACCGACGACACGACGAAGAACAACGGGGGCAGGCGCATGTGCTCACTCCTTGCCGACTGAGACCACCGGCTGCGTGTCGCTGTCGCCCACGAGCACGGTCATGAGATTGGTGACGAGCCGCACCCGATCGGGGCCCGAGAGTTCGACGACCTTCTCGCCTTCCAGTTGCGCGATGGCCAGCTGCACCATGCTGACGGCGCCCTCCACGATGTGCGCCCGCGCGGCCACCACCGCCTGCGCCTGCTGACGGCGCAGCATGGCGCCGGCAATCTCGGGCGCGTAGGCCAGGTGCGAGATGCGGGCCTCGACGATCTCGATGCCCGCCAGGGTCACGTGCGACTGGATCGACTCGGCCAGCGTGTCGGCCACCGCCTCCAGGTCGCCCCGCAGCGAGTCGCGTCCCTCGGCGTCCCCGTCGTACCAGCGGCTGCTCGCCACCGCGCGCACGGCCGACTCGGTCTGGATGGCAATGTAGGTGACGTAGTCCTGCACGTCGAACGTGGCCTTGGCCGTGTCCGCTACCCGCCAGACCACGACCGCCGCGACCTCGATGGGGTTGCCCGCGCGGTCGTTCACCTTGAGGGTCGGCGAATTGAGGTTGTGGACCCGCAGGGACACCGTGTGGCGGCTGTAGAAGGGATTGACCCAGAAGAAGCCGTCCTGTCGGAGCGTGCCGGCGTAGCGGCCGAAGAAGGTGAACACGGCCGCCATGTTGGGCTGCAGAACCGTGAAGCCCTTGGCCACGAACAGCAGAACCGGTACGGCCAGCACCGCCAGGACCGGCGGCCCGCCCCCGGACAGGGTGGGCCCGATGATGGCCCAGACCACGTTGCCGATGGCGGCGAGCCACAGGGGCAGCGCCAGCCAGCCGGAAAGTGCGTGCGCCTGTCCTTCCTCGACCGCGTCGCTCATCAGGGATCTCCCGGCGCCGCGGTCGTGCCCGACGCGGTGCCCGATCCGCAATCGACCGACGCGCCGCACGTCTTCAGTGGAGCAGGACCTGCGGTGACGGCGGCGGCGAGGATGGCGGCAGTGTCCGAGGCACGATCTGGTGGCGAGGCCACTCCCGGGACAGGCTACAATCGTGACGCCCCGATCTGCGTTCCTGCCCCATCCCTGATGACCCCGCACGTTGATGCGTCGCTCCGCCCGCGGGCGGGCTGGCCATGCCCGGCCTCGCGCCGTCCAGTACGCCCGGACGGACGACAGGCTGGTCGTGTGCACCCGAGAACGCACGCCGGGCGCGCTCGGCCGTAAAGGCCGGACCCCGGATCGCCGTATTCCTCCTGGACTTCATGACGAATTCGCTCCCGCTCACCCTGCTGTTCACCGGACTGCTCTGCGGCGAGCTCTCCGACAACATGACGATGCTCTACAAATACCTGGTGCCGGCGATGCCCGCCATCCCCGGTGCCGACATGAACACCTTCATCGATCTCCTCGACACC
>JABFRY010000059.1 GCA_013140955.1 Acidobacteriota bacterium | reverse complement strand
CCAGGGCGCGGTGCAGGAGGTGAACCTGGAGACCGGCGGTATGAACGCCGAGTCGGACACGGCCGGCGTCGCCGTCAACGCCGTCCCCAAGGACGGCGGCAATACCTTCGCCTTCTACGGCAACGTCAACGGTACCAACGGCAGCCTCCAGAGCAACAACATCACCGACGCCCTGCGTGCGCGCGGCGCGAACGCGGCCACCTCGCTCAGGAAGATGTGGGACTACAACGCCGGCATTGGAGGCCCGTTGAAGAAGGACACGCTCTGGTTCTACACCGCCCACAGGTGGTGGGGCACGCAGTCCTACCCGCCAAACACCTACTACGACAAGAACCCTGACCCGTTCCAGTACACCCCGGATCTCGACCGCCCGGGCTACTCGGACCTCTACCAGCGCGACAACAGCGTCCGGTTCACCTACCAGGCTTCGGCCAGGCACAAGTTCACGTTCTCCAACAGCTTCCAGAACAGCTGCTACTGCTTCCAGGCCGTCGAGACGCGCGCGCCCGAGGC
Organism: Acidobacteriota bacterium; assembly: GCA_013140955.1. GTDB lineage: Bacteria > Acidobacteriota > Vicinamibacteria > Vicinamibacterales > UBA2999 > JABFRY01. The sequence continues at coordinate 3,223 of JABFRY010000059.1, read as the reverse complement.
CTCCATCGACTTCCGGTACTCGCCGATCAACTTGTTCCAGACGACGTGGTCCTACCCGCGCACCAACAAGCTGCTGGTCGAGGCGGGGATGTCCTACATGCACAACATGACGAACCCGAGCCTGATCGAAGGGGTCAAGGACACCGACATCTCGATCACCGAGGCCACCACCGGCATCGTCTACAACTCGCCGCCCGGAAGCGTCCAGGTGGCCATGCTCGGCACGGACGTCTACTACGGCCAGCACAACGAGCGGTTCTCGGTGTCCTACATCACCGGCTCGCATGCCCTGAAGATCGGCACCCAGACCCGCCAGGGCGTGGCGGACTTCGGGTCCATCGACGTCAACCAGTCGATCAGCTACACCTTCCGGAACGGCGCGCCGCTCTCGCTCACGCAGTGGGCCACGCCGGCACCCTCCGTCCAGAAGGAGAAGCTCAACCTCGGCATCTTCCTGCAGGACCAGTGGACGCTGAACCGGCTGACGCTGAACCTGGGCGTGCGCTACAACTACCAGAACTCATACGTGCCCGCCCAGGAGCGTCCGGCGACGCGGTTCGTACCCGCGGCCCGGTTCGACAAGATCGAGAACGTGCCGAACTGGCACGACGTGACGCCCCGGCTCGGCGCTGCCTACGACGTGTTCGGCAACGGCAAGACGGCCATCAAGGGCTACCTCGGTCGGTTCGTCAACGCCCACGGCGTCTCCTACGCGCAGCTCTCGAATCCGGCCAACGCCATCGTCCTGCGAGCCGACCGCACGTGGACGGATGCCAACGGCAACTTCACGCCGGACTGCGACCTGGTCAGCGGCGTGGCCAACGGCGAGTGTGGCGCGCTGTCCGATCGCGCCTTCGGCACCGTTCGCATCACCACGCGGCTCGACGACTCCGTACTCTCAGGCTTCGCCGTCCGCGACTACACGTGGCAGGCCAACGCGGCGTTCCAGCATGAGATCCGGCCGGGCCTGGGCCTCAACATCGGCTACTTCCGTACCTGGTTCGGGAACTTCACGGCGACCGACAACACGCTGGTCACCCCGGCGGACTTCGACCCCTTCTGTGTCACCGCGCCCACGGACTCGCGGCTGGGCGACTACAGCGGCCGCCAGATGTGCGGTCTCTACGACGTGAATCCCTCGAGGTTCGGCCAGAACAACAACCTGATCGTGCCGGCGAAGGATTTCGGCAAGCGGACCGAGGTCTTCGACGGCGTCGACATCACGTTCAACTACAAGTTCGGCAAGGGCGGCCTGCTGCAGGGCGGCACGGGCATCGGCCGAACCGTCACCGACAACTGCATCGTGATCGACTCTCCCCAGGCTGTCCGGGACGGCTACTGCAAGATCACGCCGCCCTGGAGCGCCAACACGCAGTTGAAGCTCGCGGCCGTCTATCCGTTGCCCGGTCAGTTCCAGATCGCGGCCAACTTCCAGAATATGCCGGGCTTCGCGCAGGCGGCCCAGATGCTGGTGGCCAACGGGGTGATCGCGCCGTCACTGGGCCGCAACCTCGCGGCAGGCGCGGCGGGCACCGCCCTGGTGGACGTCCTCCCGGCCAACACGCTCTTCGAGGACCGGTTCAATCAGGTTGACCTGCGTCTGACGAAGATCCTGCGGGTCGGCAAGACCGGCCGCATCCAGGCCCGCTTCGACGCCTACAACATCACCAATAGCGCCAGCGTCCTCAGCTCGGTCTCGCGCATCGGGGCCCAGTGGCTGCGCCCCACCAACATCCTCGGCGCCAGGACTATCAAACTGGGCGCGCAGGTGGACTGGTAGACCCACACATGACAACGGCGGGCACGGGATGTCCTCCCGGCCCGCCGTGACTGTCCTTCGCGCTCGTGCCCCACACGCGTCTTACTGCTTCACGTAGATCTCGCCGGCCTTCTTGAACTCGTCCGACTTCTCACGCATGCCGGCGCGCAGCGCCTCCACGTCCGTCACGCTGTTCGCGGCAGCGTAGTCGCGCACCTGCTGCGTCAGCTCCATCGAGCAGAACTTCGGCCCGCACATCGAGCAGAAGTGCGCCACCTTGGCGCCGTCGGCCGGCATGGTCTCGTCGTGATACGCGCGTGCCGTCACCGGGTCCATCGCCAGATTGAACTGGTCCTCCCAACGGAAGTCGAACCGCGCCTTCGAGAGCGCGTCGTCCCAGATCTGGGCACGCGGGTGTCCCTTGGCGAGGTCCGCCGCATGGGCGGCAATCTTGTAGGCGATCACGCCGGCCTTCACATCGTCGCGGTTCGGCAGGCCCAGGTGTTCCTTCGGCGTCACGTAGCAGAGCATCGCCGTGCCGTACCAGCCGATCATGGCCGCGCCGATGGCCGACGTGATGTGGTCGTAGCCTGGCGCCACGTCGGTGGTGAGCGGTCCAAGCGTGTAGAACGGCGCCTCACCGCACCAGTCGAGCTGCTTCTCCATGTTCTCCTTGATGAGATGCATGGGCACGTGACCAGGGCCTTCGTTCATCACCTGCACGTCGTACTCCCAGGCGATCTTCGTCAGCTCACCCTGCGTCTTCAGCTCGGCAAACTGCGGCTCGTCGTTCGCATCCGCGATCGAGCCCGGGCGGAGGCCATCGCCCAAGGAGAACGACACGTCGTAGGCGCGCATGATCTCGCAGATCTCGCGGAAGTGCGTGTAGGTGAAGTTCTCCTGATGATGCGCCAGGCACCACTTGGCCATGATCGAACCGCCGCGCGAGACAATGCCCGTCAGCCGACGCGCCGTCATCGGCACGTAGCGCAGCAGCACGCCCGCGTGCACGGTGAAGTAGTCCACGCCCTGCTCGGCCTGCTCGATGAGCGTATCCCGGTAGACCTCCCACGTCAGGTCCTCTGGCCGGCCGCCCACCTTCTCCAGCGCCTGATAAATCGGCACCGTACCGATTGGCACCGCCGAGTTGCGGACGATCCACTCACGGGTTTCGTGAATGTTCTTCCCCGTCGACAGATCCATCACCGTGTCGGCGCCCCACAGCGTCGCCCATTGGAGCTTCTCCACCTCCTCCTCGATCGAGGAGCTCACGGCGGAGTTGCCGATGTTGGCGTTGATCTTCACCAGGAAGTTGCGGCCGATGATCATCGGCTCGAGTTCGAGATGATTGATGTTGGCGGGGATGATGGCGCGGCCGCGCTCGACCTCCGAGCGGACGAATTCGGCCGGCAGGCCTTCGCGCGCCGCGACATAGGCCATTTCCGGCGTGACCTCACCCTGGCG
>JABFRY010000209.1 GCA_013140955.1 Acidobacteriota bacterium | reverse complement strand
CGCCTGCCGGGCCGGCCGGGAGCAGGACGGCGGCGGCAAGGACGGCGGCCGGAACGCCGGCGCGGGCGATGATGGTGCGAAGCACGAACGGCAGGACGTGGTGGCTGGCCGGGACGTGTGGTCTGCGAGGTGTCATGGGGGACCGGGTGCTATCCTGACCGGACGCCCGCCGGACCGTGGTCCGCGCCAGCGTCGAGGAGGCCAGTGTAGGTGGAGATCTCCCTCTCGCAGGTGCGGCACGTTGTCGCAGCGGACGGCGCGGCGCCAGACACCGCGGCGCCTGACACCGCGGCGTCGCTCGAGCGCGCCGTGCGCGTGGCGCGCGTCGCGACGTGCGGGCTTCACTGGGTCGCGCTGCTCGGGCCTTGGCTCGCGCCGACGGTGGACCTGCCGCTGCGAGCGATCTGGTGGCTGCTGCTGCCTGCAGCGGTGGCCCAGACGGCACGCGTCGTCGTGCAGGCGCGCGGGGGCACCGAACCGCCCGCGCTCGTCGGGTTGAGTCTGGCGGTCGACACGCTCCTGCTCGCCGGCCTGCTCGACATCACGGGCGGTCCCTTCAATCCGTTCCTCGTGATGTATGGCGTCTACGTCTGGCTGGGCGCGGTGCGCCTGCCCCGGTTCTGGCTCGCGACGACGGTCGTGCTGGCCGTGGCCGGCGGGGCGTGGCTGGTCATCGATCATGTGCGCGCTGATCCCGGCGCCGTGCACCATCGCCTCAACGACCTGCCGACCCACCTCTTCACGATGTGGCTCGCCGCCCTGGCGACGGCCGATCTGGTGGCCTACTACGTGCGTCGAGGCTCGGCGGTGCTCGCCGCGCGCCAGCGCGACCTGGACGAGGCACGCGAGCGCGCGGCTCGAAGCGAGCGGACGGCCTCGTTGGTCACGCTCGCCGCTGGCGCGGCCCACGAACTATCGACGCCGCTCGGGACGATCGCCGTCGCGGCGCGGGAACTGGCGCGCGCGGCTGCGCGGCTGGGAGAGGGTGCCGCCAGCGATGCCGTCCGGGCGGATGCGGCGCTCATTCGGGCGGAGGTGGACCGCTGTCATCGCGTGCTCGACGGCATGAGTGGCCGCGCGGGCCCCCGCTTCCGCGAGTCGGCCGAACCGATGCGGGCCTCGGCCGCCGTGGCACTGGCGGTGTCCAGGCTGGACGACGGCCAGCGCTCGCGGGTGCGGGTGGTGGCAGAGGCCACCGATCCGGTGCCCGCCCTGTCTGGCGGAGAGGTGGCGCAGGCCCTCGTGTCGCTGTTGCGCAACGGATTCGACGCGAGCGGCCCGGACGGCGTCGTGGACCTGCAGGTGGCTCTTCGCGACCAGCGCCTGTGCTTCGAGGTGCGCGACGCCGGGCACGGCATTCCGCTCGATGTCCTGCCACGGGTGGGCGAGCCCTTCTTCACCACCAGGCTGTCGGGAGGGGGGCGTGGCCTCGGCGTGTTCCTCGCGCGGCTGCTCGCGGAGCAGGCGGGCGGACGTCTCTACTTCCAGAGCGGCCGCGGCACGACGGTCGTGCTCGAACTGCCCGTCCTTGCGGCAGCCGAGGGACGGCCATGAGCGCCGAGGTCTCGGCGGGCTTCTCCTGGTCCGGAAGTCCGGACGGCCGGACGCTGCTCGTGGTGGACGACGACACCGCGTTCCGGCTACGGCTCGTGCGAGCCATGCGCGATCGGGGGCTCGATGCCGTCGGCGTCGCCGATGAAGATGAAGCGCTGGCCGTGGCCCGTCAGGACAGCCCGGAACTGGCGGTCGTGGACCTGCGGCTGGGACCGGCCTCTGGGCTTGCGGTCGTGCGTGGCCTGCGGGCGCTCGATCCCACCACGGCCATCGTCGTGCTCACCGGCTACGGCAGCATTGCGACAGCGGTGGAGGCCGTCAGGTGCGGCGCGGTGGACTATCTCACCAAGCCCGCCGATGCCGACCAGATCCTGGCCGCCCTCGACGGCACGCGAGGGGTCGCCGAGACGGGCGTGCCGTCACTGGCCCGGGTGGAGTGGGAGCACATCAACCGCGTGCTGGCCGACTGCGGCGGCAACGTGTCCCGAGCCGCGCGCGTGCTTGGACTGCATCGGCGCTCCCTGCAGCGAAAGCTGTCGAAGTTCCCCGCGAGTCGCTAGCGGGAGCGCGACACCGGCTAGCGGCGCCTGGCGGGCTGCGGTGCTGCCGCCATGCCGGTGAGCAGGTCCCGGGCGACGTCGGACAGCGCCTCGAGCTGGATGCCGCTGATGTAGCGGATCTCGCCCTGCACCAGTTCGCCCCGCCAGTGCACCACCCGGCCCGCCACGACGACGTGCTGGTCGTCCTGACGCAGGCGGAACTCGTGGCGCGACTCGGGTTGCAGCCGGTAGCGGGTTTCGAGGGTCAGTCCCCCGTCGCTCACTTCCCGCACCGTCACCGGCTCGTCGAGCGTGATGGTGTGCCCCTGCAGCTCGGTCAGGATCTCGATCCGGGGGGCCTGTCGACGTTCAGATGCCATAGCCATGGTCAGGTCGGTGCTCCGGCCCGGCCAATCGACACGACACGGGCGAGCTTGAGGCGGCGTGCGTGGATCTGCACGGTCTGGCGAGGCCCTGCACGTATGGCGCCTGGCGCCGAGGTCCCGGTGCCTGCGACCCCACCCGAGGAGCGTGCCGCGCCGAACCTCAAGATAGCGGGGGACCCCGCCGATATTGCGGGGGAGGAGTGCCGCACGGATGTCCCGTGTCGCACGTCCGAGACCAGATCCCAAACCTTCCGTGGACAAGGCCGTGACCGCCAAGACGCTCGAGCCATCGGTGGAGGTCGAGCACCTCCGACGTGTGCTCGACACGCAGCCGGGGTGCCTCCTGCGGGTGGCCCTGGACGGCCTCGTGCTGGCCGCCAACGATGCCGCGCTTCGCCTGCTGGGCGTTGAGAGCCTGGCGCAGGCCCTGGGCCGGCGGCTCAACAGCTGGATGGTGCCCGCGCACCAGCAGCGCTGGGCCGAGTTCGCGGGTCATGTCTCGCGCGGGCTCCCGACGTCGTTCGAGTGCGACCTCACGGGGCCGGCGGGCTCGCTGCGTCCCACGTTGTTTCACGGCGTGCCGATGCTCGAGCACCCCGACGGCGTCACGTCGGTGCTGGTGGCCGCCCGCGATCTCTCGGACCGCCATCGGCTCGAGACCTCCCTCGAGGCCTCCGGCGCGGGCTCCGGCCAGCCCGATCCGGACCGCGCGGCCCTCGAGGTCCAGCTGCACGATGCGGTCGAGGATCGGCGGCGCACCTTCGAGCTGCTCGCGGCCCTCGAGGCCACCCAGCAGGCGCTGGTCGCCGAGCACATCACCGAACAGGCGAAGACGGCCCGAAGCCTGCGCGCGCTGGCCTCCCAGCACGATGTGGACCTGGGACAGGGCGACACGATCGAGAGCGACGAAGTCATCGACTTCTCCCTGACCAACGCCGTTCCCGATGCGGGGTCGTCGGCAGCCGGCGAGCGGGCCGAAGCCCTCGTGCAGGGCATCGAAGCCAGCCAGCGCTCGCTGGTGGCCGGGCACCAGGCCGACCGGCAGCGGCTGCAGAAGGCCCTGCAGGTATTCGCCGAGCAGCACCAGCTCGACCTGCTCCTGCTCGCCGAGGGCGAAGCCGACCGACGCCGGCTCGAGGAATCGGTGCTCGCGTTGTCCCGGCAGGCGGACGCCGGGGCGTCCGACCGCGCGGCCGTGCAGGGCGACCTGGCGCGCGCCGACGACGAACGCCGCCAGCTGGAGGCGGCCATCGCCGCGCTGGAG
>JABFRY010000132.1 GCA_013140955.1 Acidobacteriota bacterium | reverse complement strand
CAGGGGCTCATCGCTGCCCGGGGTGAGGAACCGCTCGTAGGACAGGAGCAGGCCGCCGCCGCGTAGCCTCCCCCCTGCAGCCGGCGCCACCGGTCGCGTCGGCCGTCTGCCTGCCAGCGGTTTTCCGTGGGGGACGACCGTCCGCGCCCTCATGCACCCGTGGCCGCCGGCGCCTCCCACGTCCACCCGCGTGGAGCCGCACACCCACACCTCGACAGCCCGCAAGCCGGCGCGCATGCAGGCCCTGACGTCCAGGTTCAGCAGTTGAGCTGTTTCTTGCTATACTGTGCGTTCGGCCAACGGCTGATTTTGCAGCATACAGGCGCGTAGCTCAGTTGGTTAGAGCGCCTCCCTGACACGGAGGAGGTCAGTGGTTCGAGTCCACCCGCGCCTACCATTTCCGCCTCGGCCCGTTCGGACGCGCAGACCCGCCATCGCGGTTGCATGAACACCATCACGGTCACCCTGCCAGACGGCAGCACTCGTTCCGTGGCGCCTGGCACTCCTGTTCGGGAGGTGGCCGAGGCGATCTCGCCACGTCTGGCAGGCGTCGCTCTCGCCGCGTCGGTCAACGACCGCCTCGTGGACCTGACGACGGGCCTGACCGATGACGCGACGGTCCGGATCATCACGCCCGACAGCCCCGAGGCCCTGCCCCTATACCGGCACAGTGCCGCGCACCTGCTGGCCGCCGCGGTGACGAATCTCTTCCCGGATGTGCAGTGCGGCATCGGGCCGGCGACCGAGGACGGGTTCTTCTACGACTTCGTGGTGCCCAGTCCCTTCGTGCCGGAAGACCTGCAGGCCATCGAGCAGAAGATGCGCGAGCTGGCAGCGCAGGATTTGCCCTACGAGCGCCAGGCGTGGCCGCGCGAGGAGGCGACGGCGTTCTTCGGCGCCCGGGGCGAGCCGCTGAAGGTGGAACTCATCCAGGAAAAGACGGCCGGTCAGTCGCAGGTGTCCTGCTACACCATCAAGGACCGCGACACGTTCGTGGACTTCTGTACCGGCCCGCACGTGCCGTCCACGGGTCGACTCAGGGCCTTCACGCTGCTGACCACCTCGAACGCCTACTGGAAGGGTGACGCGCGCAACCAGCCGATGCAGCGGATCTACGGCACGGCCTTCGTCACCGACAAGGACCTGAAGGCGCACCTGCACCGCATCGAAGAAGCGAAGAAGCGGGACCACCGGAAAATCGGCCGAGAGCAGCGGCTGTTCCTCTTCCACCCGTGGGCGCCTGGCGCCACCTTCTGGCTGGCCAAGGGCACCACCCTCTGGAACACGATCGCCGACTACATGCGGGGCGTGCTCTTTCCCGCCGGGTACGTCGAGATCAAGACGCCCATCGTCTTCAACAAGGCGCTGTGGGAAACGTCGGGACACTGGCAGCACTATCGCCAGAACATGTTCCTGGTCGAGTCCGAGGGCGAGCAGATGGGCCTCAAGGCCATGAACTGCCCCGGGCACATGCTGGTGTTCGGCAGCGAGGTGCGCAGCTACCGCGACCTGCCGATCCGGTATCACGAGCAGACGGCGTTGCACCGGAACGAAGCCTCCGGCGTGCTCGCCGGGCTCACCCGCGTGCGGCAGTTCAGCCAGGACGACGCCCACTGCTTCGTGATGGAGTCGCAGATTGCCGAGGAGGTCGAGCGGCTCCTGCGGCTCGTGCAGCAGGTGTACGGCGATTTCGGGCTCGAGTACGCGGTGAAACTCTCGACGCGCCCAGAGGAGTACCTGGGCGAGGCCGCCACCTGGGACCACGCCGAGGCGTCGCTGCGGCAGGCGCTCGACGCGGCGGGCCAGGCGTACACGCTCAACGAGGGCGACGGGGCCTTCTACGGACCGAAAATCGACTTCGACGTCACCGACGCGATTGGCCGGAAGTGGCAGTGCGCCACCATCCAGCTCGACTACCAGCTGCCGGAGCGCTTCAACCTGCGCTACGTGGGTGCCGACAACACCGAACACCGCCCCGTGGTGATCCACCGGGCCATTTTCGGCAGCTTCGAACGGTTCCTGGCGCTGCTGCTCGAGCACTATGCCGGGGCATGGCCGCTGTGGCTGTCGCCCGTCCAGGCCACCGTCCTCCCCATCGCGGATCGGCACCTCGACTATGCCCGTCAGGTGCACGAGCGGCTGGCCGCGGCGGGCCTTCGGGTGGAGCTGGACGAGCGCACGGAGAAGATTGGCTATAAAATCCGTGAGGCGCAGCTGCAGAAGGTGCCCTACATGCTGGTCACCGGGGACCGCGAGGCCGAAAGCGGTACCGTGTCCGTACGAGGACGCACGACCGGAGACCTGGGCGCGCGCAGCGTGGACGCATTCATGAGCGCAGCTCTCGAGGAGATTGCGCGCAAGGCCATCTCACCGCCAGCGGGTGGCGAGGGGGCGGGAGCCGGCCAGACCGGCGGATGACACGGGCAGCCTGGGTGGAACGTTCCAGGCTCTAAGGACGGAGGACGTTATCGCTTTCGATCGTTCGCCACGACGTGATGACCGGGTGCGCATCAACGAGCGGATCCGGGTTCGCGAGATTCGTGTCATCGACGATACCGGGCAGCAGCTCGGGATCATGCCGCCGCCGCAGGCGCTGGCCATCGCCCGTCAGAAGGGGCTCGACCTGGTGGAGATTTCTCCGACCGCGGTGCCCCCCGTCTGCCGGATCATGGACTTCGGGAAGTACCAGTATCAGGAGCAGAAGCGAAGCCGCGAGGCCAAGAAGCACCAGAAGGTCATCGAGGTCAAGGAAATCAAGTTCCGTCCGAAGGTGGACGAACACGACTACCAGTTCAAGAAGAAGCACATCGAGCGCTTCATCACCGAAGGCGACAAGGTGAAGGCGACGATCTTCTTCCGTGGCCGCGAGATGGCGCATCCCGAGATCGGGCAGCGCATCCTCGAGCGGCTGATTGGCGAACTGGACGACCTGGCGATCGCGGAGACGATGCCGCGCCGCGAGGGCAACCAGATGCACGTGATCCTGAGCCAGCGGGCTGGACGCAAGAACGCGCCGAAGGCCAAGTCCCAGGACAGCGGCGCGGGCACACCGGCAGCGGGCGCGGTCCAGGCTGCAGGCACCGAGGAGTGAGAGGTCGGGAATGCCGAAGATAAAGATGAAGACCCACCGGGGAGCAGCCAAGCGGTTCAAGAGGACCGGCACGGGCAAGTTCCTGCGGGCGAGCGCGTTCAAGCGCCACATCCTGACGAGCAAGACCACCAAGTCGAAGCGCCAGATGCGCGGGACCCGGGTCGTGAAGGATCAGGATCAGGCGAAGCTCGAACGCATGATGCCCTACCGGTAGGCGCAGCGACGCGGGTACGGGGAAGGGCGGGGCGCACGCGCCCTGCCGCCAGGTAAGCACGAGGACATCATGCCGAGAGTGAAACGTGGAACGGTCAGGCGGGCAAAGCGGAAGAAGCTGCTCGCACGCGCGAAGGGCTTCTACCAGACCAAGAGCAAGCTGTACCGCGCTGCCAAGGAGTCTGTGGACACGGCGGCGAAGTACGCCTACGTGGGCCGCAAGAACAAGAAGCGCGAGTACCGGCGGCTGTGGGTCGTCCGCATCAACGCCGCCGCGCGCGCCAACGGCCTCAGCTACTCGCAGTTCATGCGTGGGCTGAAGGCGGCGGGGGTGACCCTCGACCGCAAGGTGCTGGCCGATCTCGCGGTGACGCAGGCCGCGGCCTTCGCCCAGGTGGTCGCCCAGGCCAAGGCTGCCCTGCCCGCCCAGGCCGCCTGAGG
>JABFRY010000166.1 GCA_013140955.1 Acidobacteriota bacterium | reverse complement strand
TCGGCCAGCGTCTTCGCGAACGCCGTGTCCACGGCGCCGTCCCGGAAGAGGGCCGACGACACGATGACGGCGTGGGCGCCGGCGGCATCCGCAGCGTCGAACGGGCCGTCGCTGTCCTCGCCGCCGACCCGGCAGGGCAGCCGGCGGCAGATCGCGGCCGCCATGTCGCGGTTGTCACCGCGCCCCATGGCGGCATCCAGATCGATCAGCTGGACTCGGGGGTAGCGGGAGAACTTCGCGATCCAGGGCTCGGGGTCGGTCTCGGCGATGGCCAGCCGGTCACCCTGGACGAGCTGGACGATTCGGCCGCTCTGGAGATCGATGGACGGGATGAGCATGGGGTCAGAGACGCACGGGAATTCCCTGCCGCCGCAGGTACTGCTTGAGATCGGAGACGCTCGACTCCGCGTAGTGGAAGATCGAGGCGGCCAGGGCCGCATCGGCGGCGCCCCTGGTGAACACCTCGGCGAAGTGCTCGAACCCGCCGGCGCCACCCGACGCGATGACCGGGATGTTCACGGCCTCGGAGACGGCTGCGGTGAGCTCGCAGTCGAAGCCGGCCCGCGTGCCGTCGCGATCCATCGAGGTCAGGAGGATCTCACCGGCCCCGCGCGACTCCGCCTCGCGTGCCCACTCCACCGCATCGCGCTCAGCGGCGGTCGTGCCGCTGCGGACGTAGACCGCAAAGCGCTCGCCGTGCCGCTTGGCGTCGATGGCCACGATGACGGCCTGGCTGCCGTAGCGGTTGGCGAGGGTCGTGATGAGGCCGGGCGTGCGAAGCGCCGCCGTGTTGAGGCTGACCTTGTCGGCGCCGGCGTCCACGGCCGTGGCCGCGTCGTCCTCCGAGCGGATGCCGCCGCCCACGGTGAGCGGCAGGAAGATCTCCTGCGCCACGGCGTGAATCGTGCGCGCCAGTGCCTGGCGCGACTCGAGCGTGGCGGTGATGTCGAGCACCACCACCTCGTCGATGCCCTCGACGTTGTAGCGCCGGGCCAGCGCCGCCGGGTCTCCGGCGTGCTGCAACTGCTGGAACTTGACGCCCTTGACGACCTGCCCGTCGCGGACGTCCATGCAGGCGATGACGCGCTTGGAGAGCATTACCGGCCCCCCGCGCACACGGCCAGGAAGTTGCCCAGCATGTGCAGCCCGACGTCGCTCGACTTCTCGGGGTGGAACTGCACGCCGAACACGAGGTCGCGTTCCACGGCCGCCGCGAACGTGTCCACGTGGGTGGTCGCGGCCACGCAGTCCTCGGTCACCGGCGCGGCGAACGAGTGCGTGAAGTACACCTGCGACCCCCCGGCGAGCCCGTTCATCAGGCGACTCGTGGAGCCCTGGTGCGTGCGGGCGGGCGCCGGCGGCGCATCGAGACTGTTCCACCCCACGTGCGGGACCTTGAGGCGGCGGGCCCCGTCCCCGTGCAGGCGCTCACATCGTCCTGGCAGCAGCCCGATGCCCGGCACGTCCGGCGCCTCGGCGCTGCCCTCGAACAGCCACTGCATGCCGACACAGATGCCCAGGAGCGGTGTGCCCGCCCGCACCGCGTCCACGAGGGCCGCGCGCCACCGGTCATCGAGTGCGCGCGTCGCATCGAAGTGGCCGACGCCGGGCACGATGAGGCCGGTCATGCCGGCGCACGCCTCGGGCGTGGCCGGGGTCTGGTACTCCGCGCCGAGCGCGGAGAGCGCCTTGCGCACCGATGTCAGGTTGCCGGCACCGTAGTCCACGAGGGCAATCACAGGAGACCTTTCGTGCTGGGGAGCATCCTGGCCAGTCGCGCGTCGCGGGAGCAGGCCACCCGAAGGGCGCGTGCGAACGCCTTGAAGACCGCCTCCACGTGGTGGTGGCTGGAGCGCCCGTAGAGCACCTTGGCGTGGACGTTCGCGCGCGCGCCGGTGGCGAACCCGTCGAAGAAATCGTGCACCAGCTCGGCCTGCAGATCGCCGACCTTCTTCACCTTCAGCTTGAGGTCCACCACCGCGTGGGGGCGACCGCTCAGGTCGATGGCCACCATCGCCAGCGTCTCGTCCATCGGCATGAGGAAGTAGCCCGCCCGGTTGATGCCCTTCCGGTCGCCGAGCGCCGCCAGGACCGCCTCGCCCAGGCTGATGCCGATGTCCTCCACGGTGTGATGCTGATCGACGTCGAGATCGCCCGTGGCGTCGAGCGTCAGGTCGAAGCCGCCATGGCGCGTGAACAGCTCCAGCATGTGGTCGAGGAACCGGATGCCCGTGGACACCTGGTACCGGCCGCCCCCGTCGATGACGAGGCGTCCGGCAATCTGCGTTTCGGTGGTGCGCCGGTCGAACCGGGCGCTGCGTGCGCGTGCGCTCATGAGGACTGTCTCCCGGCGAGGGCGGCTTCGAGGGCGTCCATGGCCGCCTGTGTGTGCGTCGTGAGGCCGGTGGTCACCCGGAGGCACCCGGGCGAGTACGGATCCGTCGAGCGGTCGCGCACGGTGAGGCCCGCGGCCTGCAGCGCATCCAGAACGGGTCGCACGGGATCGCCGACGTCCAGCAGCACGAAGTTGCCCTCGCTCGGCCAGTACCGCAGGCCCAGCCTCGAGCAGGTGGCGTAGACGATCTGGCGCGATGCCCGGACCTCCGAGATGTACTGGCTCGAGAAGGCCTTGTCGTCCAGGGCGGCCAGCATCGCGACCAGCGCGACGTGGTTGACGTTCTTGAGCGGCGTCACCGCCCGTACCGGTTGCAGGATGTCGGGGTGGCCGATGAGGCACCCGATGCGGAGCCCGGCCAGCCCATAGACCTTCGAGAAGCTGCGCCCGACGATCACATTGGGATGGCGGGGCAGGTCGGGCAGGAACGACGTGCCGCCGATCTCGATGTAGGTCTCGTCCACGAGGACCGCCGCATGGGGGGCGGCCTCGGCCACCCGGGCGAGGTCCTCCCGCGCGATGAGCCTGCCGGTGGGATTGTTCGGCGTGTTCAGGAAGACCAGGCGCGTCCGGCGCGTGATGGCTTCGAGGACGGCTGCCACGGGAAACGCGAAGTCGTCACCCGCCGGCACGCGGACGGGCGTGGCGCCCACCGCCGCCGTCGCCCAGGGATAGGAGTCGAATGCCGGGACCGGAATGATGACCTCAGCGTCGAACGCCCGTTCGCGCGCGATGTGCCCCAGGGCCGTGAGCAGCACGCCCTCGTCGAGGCCGTTGGTGAGGACCACCCACTCGGGCCGGACGCCGAAGTGCTGCGCACACGCCTCGGTATAGGGGCCGTACTCCGGGTACAGCGCCAGGTCGGTGGCCTGCATCCCGCGGATCGCCTCGACGACGCGGGGCGAACACCCACCGGTGTTCTCGTTCATGTGCAGGCGCAACCCGGTCATCGTCACCGTCCGCTGAGGCGTCGTCGGACCGAGCCGGCGTGGGCCACCAGCCCCTCCGCGTCCGCCAGCGTCGTCACGGTCGTGGCGATGCGTCTGAGGCCGCCGGCCGTCAGCCGTTGCACGGTGATCTGCCGCACGAAGTCCGCGGCCGAGAGCCCTCCACGCACGCGCGCCGCACCCGCCGTGGGCAGCACGTGGTTCGAGCCGATGGCGTAGTCGCCCGCCACCTGGGCGGACCAGGGTCCGACAAAGAGCGAGCCCGCGCACCGGACGCGGCGGGCGAGCGCCTCGGTCTCCACGACCAGGTGTTCGGGCGCCGCCGCGTTCGCGAGCGCGATGGCCTCGTCCATGGACGTGGTGACGATGATGCCGCCGTGCGCGGCGAGCGCGTCGGCCGCCGGCCCC
>JABFRY010000278.1 GCA_013140955.1 Acidobacteriota bacterium | reverse complement strand
CCAGCAGACCGGCGCATCCTGCCAGGAGTCCGCCCGCCTGCTGCGCGACGGCCCAGCCCACGCGCGGCGTCTCGTAGTCGAACGCCGGCAGGCTGTCGAACGACGACGCGTCGATGCGTGCCCGCGTGGGCGCGCCGTTCACCACGGCGCCGTACCGGTCCTGGTCCAGGGGCACCTCCGCCGAGTGCAGGTCGTTCAAACCCTGCACCAGCCGGTACCGATAGTCTTCCGCCTGCCGTTCGAACTCGAGCTGATGTGGCACGTCGGCCCCGGCCAGCGCCATCGAGACCAGACGGACGGCGACGTACGGGCTGAGCAGTCCCGCCCACTCGACCACCCGGCCCTGCCGCCGATAGGTCTCGGTGAGTTCGGACAGGTGTTCCCGATACGCGCGGGTCGTGGCCTCCTCGCCCGTAGCCATCAGGAAGCCCTCGTAGTTGAAGGGCAGATCCTCGATACGGGACACGCCGTACTGACGCAGCGTGTCCTCACGGAGGCGGGCGAAGACGGGATCGTCAGGATTGTGCGAGTCGCCCAGCTCCATCACGCGGGCTTCCACGTCGGCGTCGAACGCCGCGCGCGCGGGCACCGGATGGAGCGCGGCGGCCAGAGCCGGCAGCGCGCGCGGGAGCACGACCCAGAGGCTGAACCAGATCGCGACGAGGCAGACTAGCGCACCGCGGGAACTGCGCTGCCACGCCGACACCAGCACGCCGAGGGCCGCGCACCCCGCGAGGAACGCGGCGTGGAGTCCCCCGAGCGCCGCCGCACGCAGCACGAGGTCGCGGCTCCACCCGACTTCGCCCTGCAGCGCGAGCCACCCGGTGGCCAGGAGCGTACCCGGGGCCACGACCAGGGCCAGCAGCAGGACGGTGCCGCACCACTTGCCCCACAGGAGCTCCGCCCACGAGGCGCCCTGGCACACGAGCAATGGCAGCGTCCCCGCCTCACGCTCGCGGGTGATGGACACGCCGGCCACTGCCAGCACGAAGATCGGCAGGAAGAACTGCAGGACCAGCGCCAGCGTCAGGTCGCCGAAGCGTTCGCTGCCGCCCCCCTGGCTCGCGGCACTGAAGTTGGCCGTGTTCTGGCGGTGGGCCTCCAGAAACATCGATGTGCCGGCGAAGGCTTCGACGCCGGTGTCGAAGAAGCCCAGCGGCGCCCGCGGCCGGAACAGCAGGTACCCGTAGTGGGACACCCGGTGCGGATGCCTGTCGGGCTGGTCGGCGAACTGCGCGCCGACGATCGCCTGGTAGCGCTCGCGCTGGGCGCTCTCGGCCCGGAACCGCGCGTGCCCCACGACGGCTGCCGCGCCCAGCAGCAACGCGAGCACGACGGCCAGGGCCGGCAGCATCCGACTGCGCCAGGCCATGCGGGACTCGTTCCGCGCGATCGCGGCAATGCGCCCGAGGGATCCGCGGTGGTGCGTGGGCACGGGTGCCTCCATCAGAACTCCCAGGTGGACGTGACGTAGAGCGCGCGGGTCTCGCCGGGCGAGTGCAGGGTAGTCGTCCCGTCGAACCAGGCGTACTCGTGATAGCCGTTGAAGATGTTCTTGGCGTGCAGCCCCAGCGTCATCGACCGATGCGCACGGAGGAGCGCATCCACGTGCACGAGACGACGGTCACCGAACTTCCCTTCCGCATTGGCCGTGGTCAGGTGGTAGTCGCTCTGGATGTCGGCCCACAACGACACCGAGACGGCCTGGGCGGGTGCCACGTCCACCCCGAGCTTGGCCGTGTAGCGCGGCACGTGGTTGAGCTCGTTGCCCCGGAGCTGCGGCTGCGTGGCGCCCGGCTCGACCAGGGTGGCCTTCTGCCGTGTGAGGGTGCCCCACAGATACGTCGTCCGGTGCGCTCTGGCCGTGGCGTCGATGTTCCAGCCGCGGCGCCGGGTCTTCCCCACGTTCTCGGAGTCGCCGGAGTTGTCGAACTTCAGGCGCAACTCGTCGCTGGCATCCTGCCCCCAGACGCCGACCCTCGTCGTCAGCCACGGGGTGGGCGCAAGACGGACACCGCCTTCCCAGCCGTTGTTCCTGGAGTAGCCGAGCGGCTGCGTGCTGAAGGCGGCCGCACCCACACCGACCTGGAACGACCGCCCATAGTTGGCGTAGAGATTGAGGCCTTCACGCACAGTGGCCAGGGCGCTGACCTTCGGCTGCCAGATCGTGCCGTATCCGATCACAGGCAGGCTCCGGCCGGTCAGGCCATTCACGAACTCGCCGCCCACCCGATCCCCGCGCACGCCACCCGTGAGGCGGAGCCACCGCACGGCCTGCACATCGGCGGACATGTACGCGCCCCCGTTGGTGAAGTCGAAGTCCTGCGCCCGCAGGGTCGTCCCACGCACGCGGTTCACGGTCTGGAAGCGCCGCGCCACGTTGTCCTGCGACTGATAGTCCGCGCCCCACGAGAACGTGGCGTCGCGGGCCGCCAACGCCGCGGGCCGCCAGGTGAGCGTGGTCAGCACGCCGGTCTGCCCTTCGTCCTCGAACCGCTCCTGCTGGGCGCCTGCCGCGGTGAAGCGGACCCACCGGTGCTGCTCGAAGGTCTGCCGGTACACCTTGGCCGACCAGGCGACGGTTCGCGTGACCTGCCGGTCGAGGTGCGCGCTCACGTGGTGCGTGCGCTGTGTGCCGCCGTCAGTGGCCGAGAAGGCCGGCGACTGGCGGGGGTCCTCTGCCACCTGGCTGAGCGTGATGTAGCCGGGCGCCTGGGTGTCGAAGTCGTACGTGCGCGCAATCAGCCCCACCTGCCACGCGTTGCTCGCGGGCGCGTAGAACCACTTGCCGGAAAAGGCGTACCGGTCGAGGTCCGAGTTGGCGCGATAGCCGGTGCTGCGCCGGACCCCGCCGAAGTACACCTGTGACAATCGGCCCGTGTTGAACGCGGTGACCCCCTGGAACTCACCGGTGCCGAACGCGCCGCCAAGAATCTTGGCCTTCGCGTAGCCTCCGAGCGGGCTCGTGGAGACCTGCAGGTTGCCGGCGATGTTGAACAGCCCGTAGCGGGGATCGTTGGTGCCCTTCACGATCTCGATGCGGTCGATGTCGAAGGGAAAGATGCTGTCGAGCAGGGCCGCGCCGCTGTTCATGTTGGTGGGAATGCCGTCGATCAGCAGCTTCGTGTGCATGATGTCGCCTTCGGTATTGAAGCCGCGGATCGCCACGCCTCCGGCGACGATGCCCTGGTTGTAGTCGTTGACGTAGACCCCGGGCACCTTCTTGAGCAGTTCGTAGGACAGGTCCACGTTCTCGCGCTCGATCTGGTCGGACCCCAGCACGTCCACCGAGCCGATGATGTCGGTGCTCGTGGGATGCAGCGACTGGCGCGCCCCCACCGTCCCGATGACCACCACGGTCTCCTCGATGCCCGCAGGCCGCAGGACCAGCCGGAGGCCACCGTCCTGGACGGGCAGCGACACGGGCAGCGACACCGGATCCCAGCCGATGGCCTCGGTGCTCACGACCGCGGGGCCGGCCTGCACGTCGTCCACGGTGAACCGACCCGCCTCGTCGGCCACCGCGCGCCGGGTCGCCCCGGCGCTGTCGCGAATGAGGACGAGCACGGCAGGGATGGGTGCGCCGGCGAAATCGACGACCTCACCAGCAACGGACGACTGGGCGTGCACGGGCTGAACGGCAAGCACGGCACAGACGACGACCACCAGAGACAGACAGCGCGCGAGCGTATGCATCGGGTCAGCGTATGGGCGACCGGCGCGTGCGCAGAGCGCGCTCCGACCACCGGCGCGC
>JABFRY010000222.1 GCA_013140955.1 Acidobacteriota bacterium | reverse complement strand
CGTCGGCGCTGCGCCTACCGCGTGCCGACCTGGCGCGATTTCCGCGTCGGTGTCGCGCTCTCTCCCGGTCCGACTTGCGCACGGCGTGACAGCGGCAGTCTGGAAAACGACGCGCAAGGGGAGGAACCGAATCCCCTGGCGCATCGTTTTCCCACGGCGTCGCGCCGGAGGACCGGGAGGGAGCGCGACACAGACGCGAAAATCGGCCTAGTGCCGGCTCGACGCGGGGCGATGGCCGTGGCGCGGGCCGAATTCCTTGCCGACGGCGGCCGCCCAGACCACCACGTGCTGGCCGGCCACGAAGTCCACGGCAAGATCCGGCCCGAGCGTCCAGCCGTGCGGCAGCGGGATGTCGTAGCCCGCGCCCAGCCGGAGCAGGCCGTGCTGTTCGACGTGATGGTCGGCGCCCTCGGGGTGCTCGCGCTCGAAGCCGGCGCCAATCGTGAGCTTCAGTCCGGCCTTCGGGTGCACGATGACCGGGAAGACCCAGATGTTCTCGCGGAACGGCTCGTTGACGTGCTCGCCGGTCACGCCGATGCCAACCGCGCTGGTCAGACGGACCTCGAGGTCTCCCCCGAGGGTGAGGCCGTTCAGGTCGGCGTGGTGCGTGTCCCCGAGGAGCACGGCGGCGTGAAACAGGGGCGGCGCCTCCACCTCGGAAGCCTCGGGGGCTTCGGGAGCTTCAGGGGCGTCGGCCTCGCGCGCGGGCGCGTCAGGCGCCGCGACGGCGCGGTCCTGCGCGTAGGCGGTGGGTGCGGCGGCCAGGGTGCACGTCAACACGAGCGTGATCAGCGGGAGGATGCGCATGGCGTCATTATCGCTGGCGCCGGTCGTGGCCGCAGCCGGATTCCACGGCGGCCCTGTCAGCGGTTGGGGGTTATCGACCGATACTGGAGGCTGGTAACCGGAGCGGAGGACGCATGCACCCCTGGCACGACACGTACATCGACGACAAGACCGTGGCGACGGACTTTCCCGTCATCATCGAGATCCCGAAGGGGAGCACCAACAAGTACGAGATGGACAAGGAGACCGGCCTCCTGCGTCTCGACCGCGCGCTGCACAGCGCCGTGTACTACCCGGCCGACTACGGATTCATCCCCCGCACCTACTGCGACGACAGCGACCCGCTCGATGCGCTGGTGCTCGGGCAGGAGCCCGTGTATCCGCTCACCATCGTCCAGGCGCGCGCCATCGGCGTGATGCGGATGCGCGACGAGAAGGGCATCGACGACAAGATCGTGGCCATCAGCGTGCACGATCCGGCCTTCTCGGAGTACACGGACAAGGCCCAGCTCCCCTCCCACGTCCTGCGCCAGCTCCGGCGCTTCTTCGAGGACTACAAGGCCCTCGAGCACAAGCAGGTCATCGTGGACGACCTGCTCGGCCCGGCCGACGCCGTGCGCATCATCGGCGAGGCGCTCGAGCTGTACCGGCGCCTGCGTCGCGGCGAGTTGTAGACGGCGCGGCCCGCCCGGGGCGCCCGCTCTCGCTACCGCGTCTCGCTGTCGCCGTCGGCGGGTTCCAGCGTGTACTGCAGGGCGCCGGACGGGCAGCGGGCAATGGTGGACACCACGTCGGCCACCGAAGCCTTGGCCGGCTGCACCCACGGCTTCTGCGAGATGTCGAACACGGCCGGCAACGTCCGTACGCACTCGGCGGCGTGCTGGCAGAGCGCGGGGTCGTAGGTGACCGTGATGCCGGGCGCGCGGTAGGTCTGGAGCGGGTTCGCCATGGGTCCTCCTCAGGCCTCGTCGGCCGCCTGCAGCGGTCGGCCGAGCAGAAGCCGGTTCTTGGGTGTGATGGTGCCGGGAATGTGTTGCGTCCAGATACGGTAGCCCGCCTGCCGCAGGCGGTTCGCCCGTGTCGCGTCGATGGCCAGCGCCGAATCCATCCAGCCACCCAGTCCGCCATCATCGCTCGCCTGGGCATCGTGACAGCAGGGCAACACGGCCACCGCTGCGCCGGCCGCCACGGCGCGCGCCAGGACCACGTCGGTCAGGTGGCCACACGCGTGTGCCGCCACCACGACGTCGGCGGGGAACAGGCCGACATGCTCCATGTCCTCGGGCAGGAACGTCACCCGGTCGCGCAGGCGGGGCCAGGTCGCGACGAGCGTCTCGTGGAGCGTGGCCGCCGAGGGCGGCGGACGCCGGTCCACCACGAGCGCCGAGGGCGACGAGTCGTCGAGGAGCAGGAGCACGTGCGCCAGCAGGCCATGCCCGCCGCCCAGGTCCACCACGCGCCCGCCCCGGAACCGGCGCCTCACGCGCCGGGCGGTCTCCCACGCCTCGAAGAGCTCTTTGCGAGGCAGGCACCGTGCCTGGCACACGGCCCGGCCCAGGCGATCGAACAGGGCCTCGCCCTCGAACCGCCCCAGATCGTGCGGCGTGAGACGGTCGTGCGATGCCGGCGAGAACGTGCGGGCGGCGTGCCCCGTCGAAGCCACAGGTCATTGTAGGGCCGCGCGGTCCGTGCGCCTCGCCCCGGCCACCGGTCGCCACCGGTGACGAGCCCGGCTATCATCGCGCGGGAGAGTGACCATGAAGCAGACCGCAATTGCCGCCGCGCTGGGTTGTCTGGCCGCCGTAGGCCTGGCGTCGTGTTCGTCGGCCCCACCGGAGGCGCCCGTGGTGGAAGAGGCCGCTGCGCCCGCCTCGGACTGTGCGCCGGCGGGGAATCTCAGTTTCGTGTGCGGGCCCCAGTCGCCCGAGGACATCGTCGAGGTGCCCGGCACGCGCTGGCTCGTGGCCAGCGGCATGGTGGCGGGTTCCGGCCTGCACCTGGTGGATACGGCCGCCAAGACCGCCACGGCGCTGCCCCTGACCACCGGGCCCGCCGACGCGCGCTACGCCGCCTGTCCGGGACCGCTCGATCTGTCGCAGGCCGTGCTGCACGGCCTGGCCCTGCGTCCAGCCGACGGGGGACGCTACACGCTGTACGCCACGAACCACGGTGGCCGCGAGTCGGTGGAGGTGTTCACCCTCGATGCCCAGGGTGCCTCGCCCACGGCCACGTGGGCGGGCTGTGTCCTCATGCCGGACGAACTGGAGGCCAACAGCGTGGCCGCGTTCACCGACGGGACGCTCCTGACGACGGTGGTCGTGATGCCCGGCTTCGCCTTCGAGGACCTGTTCGCCGGACGCAACACGGGAGCCGTGTTCCAGTGGACGCCGGGCGACGCCGGCTTCACCCGGCTGCCGGGCACCGAGCTGCCCGGCAACAACGGCATCGAGACCTCGCCCGACGACACCGAGTTCTACGTCGCGGCGTCCGGGGCGAAGACCGTGACGGCCTTCTCGCGCGCGAATCCGTCCGCACCCCTGCGGACGGCGCAGCTCACCGAGTTTGCGCCCGACAACGTCCGGCTCCAGGATGGGCGCCTGCTCGCGGCGGGCATGATCGACGACGAGCCGTCCTGCGGCGGCGCGCCCAAGACGCCCGCCGACATTCAGTGCCCCCGCGGATACATCGCCGTGGCGGTCGATCCGGCGACGATGGCCGTCACCGAAATCGCCCGGGGACCGGTCGCGCCTCCCTACACCGGCACGGCCACGGCGCTGGTCGTGGGCGGCGACGTCTGGCTCAGCTCCTTCAACGCCGACCGCCTGGCCTGGCGCCCGCTCGCACCCTAGCGCCGTTGCGGTTCGGCGTCGCACTCTGCCACTCGGCCTGCTGCCCAGCCTCCGGCGCGACGACGTGGGAAAACGCTGCTCCAGGGGATTCGGTCGTTCCCCTTGCGCACCGTTTTCCAC
>JABFRY010000489.1 GCA_013140955.1 Acidobacteriota bacterium | reverse complement strand
GTCCCGGTGGCGGGTGGCAGGTCTCGCGAGGCCGCCCGCACCCCGGCTGCGATCACGAACGCCACGATGGCCAGGAACGCCGCCGTCACCACCACGTCGCCCTCAGATGTGACTGACGTTCTGTTCGGGCGGCGGCTCGTGGAGCTGGCGGTCGATGGCGTGGCTCACGGCGTCACGTGCACCCAGGCCCACCGCCAGGGCCGCCGCGAACACCACGCCGCCGAACAGGATGGCGAACGCCACGGGCAGCACCGACCCCCCGAGCCCGAGGTGATCGAGCGCGATGGCAATCGCCACGAGCAGCACGAGCCACTTCACCGCCAGGCTGAGCAGGCGCGCCGACTGGAGGTGCATGTTGACCGCGCCAATCAGGGCCGAGCGTGCCAGGAACTGCGCGCCGGCGGTGCCCACGATCAGGATCGCGATCGCCGCCAGCAGGTGCGGCACGTACTCGAAGATCGTGAGGGCGAGGCGCGACGGCAGCGAGGCGTTGAGCGCGGTGAGGCTCAGCAGCAGCCCGAGGAGCACCGACAGCCAGAAGGCCAGCCGCGCCACGGCGGTCGTCGGACTCATCGGTGCGGGCCATCCCGCGGGCGCGGTCAGGCCCCACTGCTCCGCGCGCCTGTCGAACTCGAGGCCCCGGAGTCCTCGTACCAGCACCGCCCTCACGACGAAGGCAAAGCCCAGCGTGATGAGCATCAGCACGATGGCCACGAGCAGCCCCGGCAGGAAGCTGGCGATCGACACGGAGATCTGTGTCATCGCCTGCCGCAGGATCCGTTCAACTTCTGCCCACATGTCCCGTCCTCCAGTCATGCCCCCCGGTTGAGCGTGGTCAGGTCACCGCAGTCGCTCCGGCCAGCGCCACCTGGCGATCAGGTGCCGCTTCTCGGACTCGAACGCCTCGCACAGCTGCTCCACGCGCGCGTCGAGCGCCGCCGCGTCGGCGTCGCCCATCTCGAGCACGAACGAGGCCAGCCATCCGCTGAAGAGCGGGGTGAGCGACCGGAGCAGGTGCTCCGGCGCGATGACCCGCAGGTGATGGCCCACCGCGAAGTCGTAGACGATGGTCGCCCACAGGCGGTCGTCGAAGCGGAACTGGCCCGTGGGCAGGCCACTGAGCTTGCGGATCTCGACCAGCGTCTTCGGCGCGAGGGCGAACATCCAGACGTCCCGCAGTTCCTGCTGTCCCAGCCTGAAGGCCGCCAGGAGGCCGTCGGCATCGGGGGGCGTCTGCGCCTGCCGCGCGTCGCCAGGGGCGCCGAACAGCGGCACCGCGGTCGAGCCGCGCACGCGCTGCCAGTCGCCGGCCCTGTGCGAGAGGTCGTCGAAGAGCGCGCCCGCCACCTGCGCAATCTGGCTGCCGAGGTCCGGCACCATCCCACGACAGGCGGCGTGCCGCACGCCGAGCGAGGCCTCGCACAGGCGGAGGTCGCCGCACGCGGCCGCACTCGAGATCCAGAGGTCCACGCCGGGGCCGGCGCGCTCGGCCTCCCAGAAATCCTGTTCGAGACACTGCGCGATCAGGCGCGGCGAGCAGCCGAACTCGCTGCCCGCGGGCTGGTGCAGGCGCACCCCGTAGAGGGCGCGGAACAGCGGGTAGACGAGCCCGCGCGTCAGCGCCCCTTCGCCCACGCGCCTGTGGTAGTGGGGCGACACGTAGTCGAAGCCGTCGTGCAGCACCGGACCCACGAGGCGCTCGATCCACTCGGGCTCCACGGTGTCGAGCGATGCGTCGAGGACGGCGCAGGCCCGCGCCCCGAGCCGCTGGGCCGCCTCCATCGCCCCGCGCACCACGCCCGGACGGTTCGGGTGCCCGTGATAGAGCGGTTCGGCCAGCGGAGGGCCCGGCGCGCACGACACATCCACGCAGGCGTCGTGGCCGAGCGCCTCCCGCGCGAGCTCCCGGCTGCCGTCGGTGGACCCGGCGTCGGCCAGGACGAAGCACACCCGCCCCGCGCCGACCGTGCGGTCGGCGCCCTCCCGCACGGCACGCGCCACCGTCCCGATCGTGCCCACGTCGTTCCAGCTCGTGAGCGCGACGACGACGTCGGCCTGGGCGACGGCCTCAGGCGTTCGCACGCTGGAGCTCGAACCAGTAGAAGTCATAGGGGCCCAGGGCCAGTACGTACGGGTCGTGGCCGATTGTCGGGAACTCCGTGTAGCCCAGCATCTCGACCGGCACGTAGCCGGCGTACTCGCCAAGGTCGAGGGCGGTGGGTTGGGCGGTGCGTGACAGGTTGACCACGCAGAGGATGGCGTCGCCGTCGTAGCGCCGGAGGTAGGCCAGCACCTTCTGGTTGGCGGGCGCGAGGAACTCGATCGTGCCGCGTCCGAACACGGAGAACAGCTGCCGCAGTCGCACCATGTTCCGTGTCCAGTGGAGCAGCGAGAAGGAATCGTTCTCCTGGGCGGCCACGTTCACCGTGCGATAGCCGAAGACGTGATCGACGATCACGGGGCTGCACAGGTCGGCCTCTTCCGCCTTGGAGAAGCCGGCGTTGCGGTCGCTCGTCCACTGCATCGGGGTCCGCACGCCGTGGCGATCGCCCAGCTGCACGTTGTCGCCCATGCCGATCTCGTCGCCGTAGTAGATGATCGGCGTGCCCGGCAGCGAGAAGAGCATCGCGACCAGCAGCTCGATCCGCCGGCGGTCGTTGCGGACGAGCGGCGCCAGCCGGCGCCTGATGCCCGCGTTCAGGCGGGTCTGCGGGTCCTGGCTGTAGGCGAGGTACATGTAGTCGCGCTCGTCGTCGGTGACCATCTCGAGCGTGAGCTCGTCGTGATTGCGGAGGAAGAGCGCCCACTGGCACGAGTCCGGAATCGCCGGCGTGCGCTCCATCACCTCCACGATCGGCTGCCGGTCCTCCAGGTGGATGCCCATGAAGAGGCGCGGCATCACGGGGAAGTGATACGCCATGTGGCACTCGTCCCCGCTGCCGAAGTAGGCCCGCACGTCGGCCGGCGGCTGGTTGGCCTCGGCCAGCAGCATCCGGCCCGGGCCCCGGCGGTCGGTGTGCGCCCGGATCGTCCTGATGATGGCGTGGGTCTCGGGCAGGTTCTCGTTGCGCGTGCCCTCCCGTTCCACCAGGTACGGCACCGCGTCGAGCCGGAAGCCGTCCACGCCCATGTCGAGCCAGTAGTCGAGCACCGCCGTCATCTCGCGGACCACGGCCGGATTCTCCCAGTTGAGATCCGGCTGGTGATTGAAGAAGCGGTGCCAGTAGTACGCCTGCGCCAGCGGGTCCCACTGCCAGTTGGAGCGCTCGAGATCCGAGAAGATGATGCGCGTGTCGCGGTACCGGAGGTCCGTGTCGCTCCAGACGTAGAAATCCCGTTCCGGCGAGCCGGCGGGCGCGCGCCTGGCTCGCTGGAACCAGGGGTGCTGGTCCGAGGTGTGATTGAGGACGAGTTCGATCACGACACGCAGACCCCGGTCGTGCGCGGACGCGAGAAACGTGCGGAACTCGTCGAGCGTGCCGTAGGCCCCATGCACGCTCAGGTAGTCGGAGATGTCGTAGCCGTCGTCCCGCAGGGGCGAGGGGAAGAACGGCAGCAGCCAGATGCAGGTGACGCCGAGGCTCTGCACGTAGTCGAGCTTCCCGAGCAGGCCTGCGAAGTCGCCGATGCCGTCGCCGTTGCCGTCGCAGAACGACTTGACCGACAGCTCGTAGATGACGGCGTCCTTGTACCAGAGCGGGTCGTTGTCCGTGCGTCGTCGTCTCATCGCGCAGCAGCCCGCCGCGGGCTCGGGCCACCGTATCAC
>JABFRY010000337.1 GCA_013140955.1 Acidobacteriota bacterium | reverse complement strand
CAGATCGAGTGGGAGTGCGAGCTCGGCGTCGTCATCGCGCGCGACGCCTCGGCCGTGCCCGTGGCGCGGGCGATGGACTACGTCTTCGGCTATACCCTCGAGAACGATATGTCCGACCGCGGCGGGCGCGGGGATACCCGCTACGGGTCGGACTGGCTCGTGACCAAGAACCACGACACCTTCGCGCCGATGGGACCCTTCATCACCCCGAAGGAGTTCGTGCCCGACCCCGGCAACCTCGCCATCCGCTTCGCGCTCAACGGGGAGGTGCTGCAGGAGGGCAGCACCAACCAGATGATCCACACGGTGGCCGAGCAGATCGCCTATGGGTCGAGCATCCTCACGCTCCGGGCCGGGGACGTGATCGCGACGGGCACGCTGCCAGGCGCGGGGTCGGCCCGCACGCCGCCCATCCTGCTGAAGGCGGGCGACCGCATGTCGTGCACCTATGCGGGCGTCGGCACGCTCGAGAACCCGGTGGTAGGCGCACAGGCCAGGCCCTGACGGCTCACCGCGACGGGACGCGGTGCTCCGACCACGGCAGCGCGAAGCTGCGCGGCCCGATGGAGACGTGCACCTCGCCGTCGCCGGCCATCACGGCCATCGACACGCGCCGCTCGAGCGCGTCGGCCAGGGCCTCGACGGCGTGCCGGTCGAAGGCGCGGATGCGCACCTCGTCGGCCCGATGGATCTTCGTGCCCTCGAGCTGCGCGAGCAGCTGATGGATGTCGCGGTGGGTGTAGACGGCGACGCGGCCCGTCAGCTTCATGCCCCGGTGGAGCCGCGCGGCATCGGGCATGCCGACCTCGATCCACGTGGTGAGGCGACCCGTCAGGTCGCGGACCACGACGGCGGGCTCGTCGCCCGACGACACGCCCTCGGTGAGCGCGATGCCCTCCTCGTACTCGAGACAGTAGGCGAGGACGCGCATCACCATGTACGCGGTGGTTTCCGAGGGATGGCGCGCGACCCGCAGGTCGAGGGTCTCGTAGACACCCCGGTCCATGTCGGACAGGTCCACGGTGAGCGTGTAGAGGGTTGCGGTCTGGGCCAGAAGTGGCACCATTCTATCCGCCCGCGGCGGTTCGTGCCGGCGCCGTGCCGATCGTGCGGCGCGCCGGAACCGGCAGGTGTGGCGATGCACACGCGCCTGAACGGGCAGGTGCGAGGATTGCGCGGCGCGTCCGCTGCGCGGGAGAGACGACGATGATGAGACGTATCGTGACCGCGGCGGCGCTCGTGGCGGCCTTCGGCGCGGGGTACCTGGCACGCGGTGGCGGATCGGCCGAACCGGTGGTCTTCGCGCAGGGGAGCCGCGTGTTCGAGCTGCGGACCTACACCACGGCGGAGGGAAAGCTGGACCTGCTCCACACCCGCTTCCGCGACCACACGCTCGGCTTCTTCGAGCGGCACGGCATGACCAACGTGCTCTACGGCCGTGTACTCGATGCGCCGCGATCCGAGAATACGCTCGTCTACCTGCTCGCCTATCCGAACCGCGATGCCGCGCGGCGCAGCTGGGAAGCCTTCAGGGCCGATCCCGACTGGGCCACCGTGGTGCGGGAGTCGGGTGTGGGTCAGGTGCAGGTGGAATCCCTCTACTTCGAGCCCTCCGACTACTCGCCCATGAAGTGACAGGTCGCGTGCCCGCGGGTGCACGCTGGTACGCGTGGCGCCCGCATCCCCATGCCGCGGTCCCGGCATACCGTGCCGCTCCGACCGGCTCGCGCACGTGCCCATCCTGGCGGGCGGCTGCCCTGCAGGCATGTGCTGCCGGTCTCCCGGATGACTGTTGCCGAACCGTGCGGCCTGCGCGAGGTGGTGGTGCCGGACGTGTGTTCAGCGCCGGCCTCCCGCCACGCTTGGCGTTCTCGCAGGTGTTCGACCGCAGCTGATCCGCGTCGCGGCTGCGCGGCCCGGATGAGAGATTGACCCGCATCGAGCCGCCGTGCGAGAGTGCCACGGCGGCGTCCTCAAGACGCCGCCAGCTCCATGACCTCGTACAACACGCGCGACGTGGCCCCGTGGCCGGCACCCGAGGTGTTCCAGAACGTCAATACCGAGGACGTCGGTGATCCGGGCTGGGCGCCAGCCCGTCCCTGAGGATGCCCGAGTCCGTCCTGCCTCCCGCCGCTGACACGGGGTCATCGCCAAGCCTTCCTCTCCGTGTACGGCGGCTCCTGCGGAGTCCGGGCGGCTGGATGACGGGTGCCATCCTGCTCGCTGCGGCAGTCGCGGCCCTGCTGCAGTCCCGCGGCCCGATGGTGCCGACGACGCGTGCGGTACGGAGCGATCTCGAGCAACATCTGGTCGTGAGCGGCCGCGTGCGCGTCGTCACCCGTGTGCGTTTCGCGACCCCGCTCGCCGGTCGGGTGGTGGCGGTCGGAGCCGTGGAGGGACAGCGCGTCGTCCCGGGTGATGTGCTCGTGCAGCTCGACGACGCCGAAGCGCGAGCCGAGGTGGCGCAGGCCGAGGCGGGCGTGGCGCAGGCCGCGGCTCGTGTGGAGCAGCTTCGGCAGGTGGGGGCCGTCGTCACCAGCCAGGCCATGCGCGAGGCTGAGGCCGATCTGGTGCGCGCCGAAGCGGAGCTGGCCCGGGTGGAACGGTTGGTCGAGGCCGGGGCCGCCACCCGCGCCAGCCTCGAGGAAGCCCGCCGGCAGGCGGAACTGGCCAGGGCCCGGCAGCGGGCGGCCGATGCCCAGCAGACCGCCGCGATGCCGGCTGGGGCCGACACGCGGCTGGTCCTGGGGGCACTCGTCGAGAGCCAGGGGCGACTCGCGGCGGCCAGGGCCCGTCTCGCGCAGATGCAGGTTGTCGCCGCTGAGCCAGGCATCATCCTCGCCCGGCTCGTCGAACCTGGGGACGCCGTCTCGGCGGGAGCCACGTTGGTCGAAATGGCCGCCGACGGCGAGACCGAGCTCGTGATCGAGCCGGACGAGCGGAACCTCGCCTGGGTGCGCCTGGGTCAGCGCGCGCTCGCGGCAGCCGACGCGTTTCCGCAGACGGTGTTCGATGCGGAGGTGTCCTACATCGCGCCAGCGGTGGATCCTGCGCGTGGGAGCGTGGAGGTTCGGCTGCGGGTGGACGAGCCCCCTGACATCCTGCGGCCCGACATGACGGTGTCGGTCGATCTCACCGTGGCCTCGAACACCGACGTCGTGACCCTCCCCGCCGATGCGGTGCGCGGCGCCGCCACCGCAACCCCGTGGGTGTTCGTCGTCGAGGGTGGGCGCCTGGCGCGGCGGGACGTACGGGTCGGGATTCGCGGTGAGGGTTCGGTGGAGATCGTGTCAGGGATCGCGCCGGGCACGGAGGTCGTGCTCATGGACGGGCCAGGGCTCATCGAGGGGCAACGTGTCCGTCCGCGTCCGGAGGTCCCCTGATGCCCTTCCATTGGTTCGTGGCGCTTCGGTACCTGCGCGACGCGAGAGGGCAGACCCTGCTCATTCTGGCGGCCGTGTCGGTGGGCGTGAGCGTCATCGTCTTCCTCTCGGCCCTGATCAACGGGCTGCAGGCGTCGCTCATCGCGTCGACGCTCGGCTCGCAGCCGCACGTGACGCTGGGGGTGCCGCGCGAGGTACCGCGCGCGCTGGTCGAGCCAGCCCCAGGGCGCGCGGTGGCGCGCATCGTCCAGCCGGCCTCGCAGCGGCTGCGCTCCATCGATCAGTGGCCGGCGGTGATGGTCCAGGCCCGGCGCGTGGGTGGGGTCACGGCCGCCAGCCCCGGCGTGACCGGCTCGGGCGTGGCCACCCGTGCCGATGCCCAGGTCCTCCGC
>JABFRY010000216.1 GCA_013140955.1 Acidobacteriota bacterium | reverse complement strand
GTGTCGAAGCCGTTGTGGTGCCGGGTCGCGTCTTCGGGCATGCGCGTCAGGGGCCAGCGGTCGACGGGCCCCTCGGAGGGTTCGGCGACGCGGAGGCGCAGCGGCGTCTGCTCGCCCCCGGCGGCCAGCAGCCCCGAGGCGGTCAGGTGCTCGGGAAAACGGCTGTTGGACAGCATCAGCCCGTCCTCGTCGAAGGCGTAGGTTTCGAACGTCGGCAGCGGGCCGGGCTGGCCGAGAATGCGGAGGAAGTCCTCTTCGGCGTCGAAGGCGAAGAGCAGCAGTCCACCTGCGCCAGCGACGACGCGCGCCCCGGCCAGGATCACGAGCCGCTCGGCGTCCGGACCGAGCGCCGCTCCAGCGAGGCCTCGAGTGGCTCGTCGTCGCGAGCCAGCGAGACGGCGGCGTGCACGGTGTCTGTCGCGGCGATCCGCGCGACAGACTCGGCGGCGCGGTCCATCCAGTTGCGGAGCGCGTCGACCCGGGCCTCGACCATCGCGGTGAGCAGCTGGGCGACGGTGGCCGCCTTGAGCGGCGCCTGTACCAGCGGCGCGGGGCCCGGGTGCGAGCGCAGGAACCCTGGGCCGCCAACGACGACCGGACAATCGACTCGGCGGATGAGCCGCTCGGCGAGGCCACGCCAGATCAGCTCCGACACCCGCCCGCGCGGCGGCTCTTCGGCGACGACCAGCTCCACCGCATGTTCCCGCACGAACCGGGCGACGACGTCGGCCGGTTCGCCCAGCTCCAAGCGGTGCCGGAACGGGACACCGGCCTGGGACGGTCGCAGAGTTTTCAGCCAGGACTCGGTCTCGCCTCTGGCGAGATCGACGCCGGAGTGGAGCATCGCCTCATCGCCCGGCGTCGCGGCGATGACGTGGAGGAACAGCAGCACGGCGTTGGCGCGCGCGGCCAGGCGGCTGGCGAGCTCACGGGTGGAGTCGTGGAGCAGCGGGGCCGTTGTGGTCACGAGAATGACGAAGCGGTCGTTCACTGTGGCGTGTCCTATCGTCACTCTACCTCGCAGGGCCCGGCGCGACGACCCCTGCATCGAGCGGATGGCACCTGTGCACCCGGCCGGTGCTGAGGTTGCGCTGGTTGCTGCGATCGGCGCCGTGTCCGATCGGCAGGCCGTATATCGTGTAGACGAGCGCGAACGCCAGCCCCTGAAGCAGGGCACGCGCTGTGACCGGGATGGACGCCGTCCGCGATGGACGCACATCACGAAGACCGCAGGAACGTGGCTGGCGGGCCGCTCACATACTCGCGAGCCCAGGACAGGAGACAGGCAATGTCATACGGACCGTCAATCACTCGTGAAGACGCGAAGGCCGTCGCGACGGCGGCGCTTCGGGAAGCCGCAGCGCACCAATGGACGATGGCGGTGGCGGTGGTCGACCCCCACGGAGACCTCGTGTACTTCGAGAAGATGGACGAGACCCCGCTCGGGAGCACGACCGTGTGTCAGGACAAGGCGAAGTCGGCCGCTCGGTTCAAGCGACCGACCAAGGTCTTTCAGGACCTGCTGGCCGGCGGCGGCGACGGCCTGCGCGTGCTCGGGATCACGGGTGCCGTGCCCGTCGAGGGGGGACTCCCCATCCTGCGGAGCGGCAAGGTCGTCGGAGCGGTGGGTCTCTCCGGCGGAACCAGTCCCCAGGACGGGCAGTGCGCTCAGGCCGGGATCACGGCGCTCGGCTGACGGCGTGGGTTACGGCAGTGCATAGGCCAGAAGCTCCGCCCCGTCGTTCCCGCTGACCGCCAGCACGATGTACTGCCGGCCGCCGACGACATAGGTCATCGGCGAGCCGGTCTGCCTCTGCGGCATCTCCACGGCCCCGACATCTGCACCTGTGCGTTTGTCGTAGGCACGCAGCAGCGCCACGCGCCGCCCGGCGTCGTTGGTATGCACGCCGCCTTCGCCGGCGATGAGGAGCGACTTGGTCGCCAGCACGCCGATGAACGTTCGACCCGGCTGGCCGAGGCGCACCGGCAGGTTCACGCCTCTCAGCGCCGGGTGGTTTCGAATGTCGTCCGGGGTAGAGCTGTGTGGCTTCTGCCAGACCATCTCACCCGTGTTCATGTCGTACGCGGTGATGCGGTCGTACGGAGGCTTGATGAGGGGCAGCCCCTGCACCGTGGTGCCGCCACGACCGCGGCCACCGTTTGCAGCACCGCCGGCGGCACCACCGGCGGCACCACCAGCTCGCGGTCCAGGGCCGGCCGCGCGTGCCTGACCGGAGACGAACAGCATGTCGGTCCGCTCCGGATCGCCGGGCACCAGCGCGTTGACGTACACGTTCGTGTGGGAATGGATGTAGAGAAAATTCGACTCCGGGTCCATCGCACCGCCGGGCCAGTTGGCCCCGCCCACGTCTGCGGGAAGCTGCAGGGTGCCGAGCGGGCCATCCAGGCGGCTCAGTACCGGCGGGGTGAAGATCGGTCCGATCTTGTAGCGCTTGATCAGTTCCAGCGCTTCGGCCTTCAGCGCCGGGGTGAAGTCGATGAGATCGCTCTCGGCGACGCCCTGGCGGTCGAAGGGTACTGGCCTGGTCGGAAACGGCTGCGTCGGGCTGGTCCTCTCCCTCAGCACGTCCGACTGCGGGACTGCCCGCTCCTCGATGGGCCAGATCGGCTCCCCGGTTTCGCGATTCAGCACGAACAGGAAGGCGCTCTTGGTCGGCTGTGCCAACGCCTTCACCCGCTGACCGTTCACAGTCGTGTCGAAGAGCATCGGGGCGGCCGGCAGGTCCCAGTCCCAGACGTCGTGATGCACGGTCTGGTAGTGCCACTTCCGCGTGCCGGTCTTCACATCCAGCGCCAGGATGCTGTCGGCGAAGAGCGTGTTCCCGGGGCGATGGCCGCCGTAGTAGTCGCCGGTGGGCATCTCCGTCGGCACGTACACCAGGCCAAGCTCCGCGTCGGCACTCATCTGCGACCAGACGCCGGTGTTGCCGTTGAAATCGGCCGATCCTTCCAGCCACGTCTCGTACCCGAACTCACCTGGCCACGGGATGGTGTGGAAGATCCACAGCCGCTTGCCGGTCCGCACGTCGTAGCCGCGGACGTACCCCTTCTGGTTCCTGAGCGTCCGTGGCGCCCCTCCCGGGCGAAGCGCCGCCCCGACGACGATGACGTCGCCGACGACGAGCGGCGTGGCATTCAGACCGAGTTCTCCGGTCTCGAGGTCGATCTCCTGATCGGCCTCGAGCTTCAGATCGACGACACCGTTCTGGCCGAAGGACCGGACCGGCTGGCCTGTGTCGGCCTCGAGCGCGATCATCCGGTACCCGGGCGTCACGTACAGGACGCGTCGGTCGGTGCCGTCTGCGTTCGACCAGTACGAGAGGCCGCGCCCCGCGCCATTGCGTGGAGCGTTGTCGCCACGCCGGCCCTCGTCTTCTGTGTGCATCCAGCGCATCTCGCCCGTCGCGGCATCCAGCGCGATGGCCGCCCGCCGCATCCCGGCTGTGGTGTAGAGCGTGCGACCCACCACCAGCGGCGTTGCCGAATACAGCGTGTCTGGACGAGGACCGAGAAAGTCGGTCTTCAGCCGCCACGCGAGCTGCAGCTGGTTGAAGTTGTCGGCGGTGATCTGGTCGGCCGGCGAATGGCGCTGGCTGGCAAGATTGCCCCCGTAGGTCGTCCACTCCGCCGCCGCGGCGGCCGGTGCCGCACCTGACGCGGTCGGGACAGGCGCAGGCGCGGCAGGGGCAGGCACGGCGGGGGCGACGGCGCTCTGGGAGCCGAGAGCACCAGCGCCGCGCACCTGGCCGAAGACGATC
>JABFRY010000491.1 GCA_013140955.1 Acidobacteriota bacterium | reverse complement strand
TGGGTGCACGCCGCGGCACACAGGAGCCCGCCGGCCGCGACCAGGCCCAGTGCGAGCCGGCCGCGCGTCCCTGCCGTGTCCGTCCGCTGCGACCACGCGCCGTGCACCCAGGCCACCAGGGACGCGGCCGCCAGCAGCACGACCACCGCGCCCGGGAACAGCGCGCCTTCAGGTCGTGGATAGGCACGCAGGACCCCGCCCCACAGCCACAGGTGGTCGGGAGCGGTCGCCCAGGCCCAAACGTCCGCCGACAACGAGAGCAGGTCCACGGGCTGACGCATCTCCGGCAGCATCTTCGTGAGCAGCCAGTAGGGATAGACCGCCGGAAGCAGCAGCAGGGCCGTGCACCCGGCCGCCACCGACAGGTCACGCCACAACGGTCCATCGCGCCACCGTCCCCGCGCGTGCACCTCCCAGCCGGCATAGAGCGCCGCCACCGGCGTGAAGAGCAGCAGATAGTAGCCGCTCGAGTAGCCCTGCCACGCCAGCGCGAGCGCCGCGCCCGCCAGCATCAGGCGCCGCCCGGTGTCGAGGTAGCGACGTATCCCGAAGAGGGCGAACGGCAGCCACTGCATCGACAGCAGGTTCAGGTGCGAGAGGTGCGACAGGCGGTACGGCGCCAGCGCGAACAGCAGGCCCGCCACGAACGCGGCGCCCGGACGACCGGTGAGCGCGCGCACGAACAGGAACATGCCGAGCCCGCACAGCACGAACGTCGACAGGAACAGCAGGTTGTACACGAGGATGGGATTGCCGCTGACCGCGCACGCGGGCAACGCCAGGACGGCCTGCCCGAGCATGTGGTCGGAGTGCGCGAGCGCCAGCGGCGCAGGATGGAAGACCCCGGCATCGAACAGGCCCGCGAGGCGTGACACGTCTCCGCCGAGGATCGCGGACAGCTGGGTGCAGCCCCAGTCCACCGCCCACATGACGTAGAGCGAGTCGCCGAGATCCCAGGCGACCGATCGCTGCAGGCTCGGCGCCAGCGGCCACGTGACGCCGAGCGTGATCAGCAGGTAGGCCATCGCCGCCGCGCCCGTCTGGACGGCGCCCCGTTGCAGTCCCATGGATGAGGGCAGTGTATATGCGAAGCTCGGCTGTGGGCCACCGCTCCGCTGTTACAATCGCGCCACCCGGCAGGCCCGACGCCCGGGTCCGCCCCATGGACGTCCAGGCCTACTACGATCGCCACACCACCACGTTCCTGACCCTGGGACATGGACGGCGCACCGGCGCCATCCACCGCGCCGTGTGGGCGCCCGGAATCACCACCCGCGAGCAGGCGATGCGCTTCGTCGACGACGCGGTGGCCCGGCGGGTCGCCGACCTCGTGCGCTCCACCGCCCCCGTGCGCGTCGTGGACCTCGGCTGCGGTGTGGGCAGCAGCCTCGTGTACCTGGCGGCGCGCCTGCCCATCGTCGGTACGGGGATCACGCTGAGCCCGGTCCAGTCCGCGTTGGCGCGGCGGCGCATCGAGGACGCCGGGCTGGCCGCACGGGTCCGGTGCCTCGTCGGCGATTTCTGCGACCTCCCCGACGAGACGGGCTCAGCCGATCTGGCGTACGCCGTCGAAGCCTTCGTGCACGCGACGGACGCCGCAGCGTTCTTCAGCCAGTGCGCCGCCCTGCTGCCATCGGGGGGCACCCTGGTCATCTGCGACGACACCGTCGCCGACATCGCCGTGTGGGACGATCCACGCGCGGCGGCCCGTCTGGCGCGATTTCGCGAGGGATGGCGCGCGCACAGCCTCCTCGACCTGCCTGACATCCGCCGCCTGGCCGCGGAGGCCGGGTTCGGCGAACCGGAGGTCGAGGACCTCACGCCCTATCTGGAACTGCAGCGGCCCCGCGATGTCGCCCTGGCCGCAGTGGAAGGCCTGCTGGCGCGGCTGCCGGGCGGCATGACACGGTTCGGACACCTCGTGGGGGGAAGCGCGCTGCGGGCGTGTCTGGTGCGCGGCTGGATTCGCTACCGGTTGCTCACGTTCCGTCGGCACTGACCGCCGGCACTGACCGTCGGCACTGACCGTCGGGCACTCACCCACCGCCACTGCCCCCCTGCACCCGCGCGGCCAGACGGCTTCCACCGTTTACAGGGCAGGCCGCGGAACATCTCACCCCTGCAGTCCCCACACCCGCGTGCCGATAATGCCTGCGACTCGTGCACGCTGGCGACAGCTTTGCACTGCGGGCGGCGTGTTCAGGCCCTGTCAGATCAACATTCCCGACAGCACCGAGTCACGCACCATGACGACGCCCGCACGATACGTGACAACGACCTCCCCGCTGCTTCAGCGCATCCGTGCCGAATATCTCGAGATGCCCGGCCTCAGTCTCACGCCCGCGCAAGCCCGGCGCCTGTGGGGGCTGGGGGCGAGCGACTGCGCCAGCGTGCTCCAGGCGCTGGTCGCCGCGGGCTTTCTCAGGCAGACCGACCGCGGCGCGTACGTGCGCACCTCGTCGCACGACTGACGCCGAGGAGCGGCCACACAGACGTCGGTCGTTCGGCAGCGCGGCCCGCGCGGCGCAGCCGGTCGGTGTGGTGTTCGAGGGTGGAGCGAGAGGGCGCGAGGCGTGGTGGGCTTGAAGGGCCAGTCCGCCGGGTCGCCCGACGGGCTGGCCAACGCCGCGTGATGCAGCTACCGACAGGCCGGATGCTGGCACTCGCAGCGCAGCACGATCGCCTCGCCGGCCTGCCGGCAATGGTCACTGCAGTACTTCCCGAACCGACCTCCGGATTCGACCTGACACTCGCACGCCGGATGGGCACACTTGGCGGTCTTGGCCATGGCCACCCTCCTGAGCGGGGACTCTACGCCCCGCTCAGGCCGGCTGCAAGCTGAGCGGGCCAGCCCGATGCGGCCGACCCGCGCGATCTCTGACGTCTGCGACGGGTCAGGACACCATGATCATCGCGGTGACCGTGGTGCGGTCCACGACGTCACGATAGGCATCCATCGCCTTGTCGAGCGGATAGCGCGTCGTGATGAGCGACTTCGCATCGTAGAGGCCGCGATCGAGCAGTTCGACGAAGCGGGGGATGTCCCGCAGCGGGCTGATGCCGCCGAACTGGCTCGGGTGATGGGTCTTGCTGCCGTTGGTCCACTGGTTGGCCGGAAACGACACCGTGGCTTCGGGTGGATAGCCCACGCCGGTGGTGCAGATGTGTCCGCCCGTGGGACACACGTCCCACACCTGCTGCAGCTGCAGCATGCCAGTGGGATCGGGACCCGCTTCGAGCTTCGGCGTCGCGCGGTCGTAGCCCACGGCCTCGATCACGAAGTCGGGACCGATGTGCGCGGCAATGCCCGAAGCGTTGAAGTTGGCACGACGGCCCCCGCCGAAGACACGGTCGCTCGGCCCCTTGCAGAGTTCCTGGATCCGTCGCACCAGGTTGGCCCCTTCGGCGTTGGGGTCGAAAACGTGGGTGGCCCCCACCTTGAGCGCCAGGTCGCGACGGGCGCGGATGGGTTCGACGACGACGATGCGGGCCGCTCCCGCGATTCGGGCGCCCTGCACCGCGCTCAGACCCACCGGGCCTGCCCCGAAGACCGCGACGTTGGAACCCGGCTCGACCGGCGACAGCGCCATGGTCGTGCCAAGCCCCGTGCCGCCCACGCAGTGCAGCATGGCCAGGTCCGCCGAGTCCGCGTTCGTGAAGAGCGGGACGCACGATTCCTCGAAGGCCACCATCACCTCGGCCATGCCTCCGATGTTGCCCGCCTGCACGACCTGCGTCCCATCGGCCGTCGTCGCGATGGGCACGGCCGTGGCGTTGATC
>JABFRY010000387.1 GCA_013140955.1 Acidobacteriota bacterium | reverse complement strand
CCCCTGGCTCCGCCGGCGTCACGTCGCCGGTCGGCAGGGGCGCCGCGGCGTCCTGCGCGCGGGCCCGCATCGGGCTGAGCAGACAGAGCAGCACGAGACACGGCACCAGGCGAACGATCACGGGCACTCCCACTGGCATGCTGTCCTCATCACAGGTGTCCGCCTCGCGGGCATCATTGCCGGGCGTAGCTCCCGCCCGTCGTGCGGCCCCTCATACGCCCGTCGGCTGGCTGGCGGCGTCCTCGTCGAGGTGGGCCGACAAGGCGTCCAGCAGCGGCACGAGCGACGGCAGGAGACGCCGCCTCGCCTCCTCGAGCGAAAACCAGGCGACGCGGTCCACCTCGGGGAACTGCCGCAGGCGTCCCGAGCCACGCGGCCATTCCATCTCGAACGCGGCGCTGCGCAGCGTGGCCGGGTCGAGCGCGCCCTCGACCGCCCAGGCATGTACCACCTTCCCGGCCCGCTGCCTGACGTGCCCGAGGGCGATCTCGCGCCCCGTCACCGCCGATCCCGTTTCCTCCTCGAACTCCCGTCTCGCCGCGTCGAGCAGTGCCTCGCCGTCGTGCACCTCACCCTTGGGAATCGACCACGCGCCCACGTCCCGGGCGCGCCAGTACGGGCCACCGGGGTGCGCGAGCAGCACGTCCGTCGCACCGGCGACGCGCCGGAAGAGGAGGATGCCAGCACTGGTCGGCGGCACGGTGCGGCTCCTGCGGGAGAAGGCCAGTCAGCGCGACACGGCGGCACGTCGCCCGCGATCGGCGGCCGCGCGGGGCTGCAGTGTAGCACCGGCCGGGCCCTGTCCGGCCCAGGTCGGCGCAGGTCGAGCAGCGGACCAGCACCGGGCCCCGAGCACTGGGCTCTGAGCACCGGGCTCTGCGCACCGGGCTACTCCGAATAGGGGCAGGCCACGAAGCGCCCGTCCCGCCACTCGAGCGGGGGCGTGACGGTCGCGCAGTCCGGACGCGCGATCGGGCACCGGGTGCGGAAGGCACAGCCAGACGGCTTGTTGAGGGGCGATGGTATGTCGTCGCTCACCGCGTCGTGCCGCGGGAGCCGTACGGAGGGATCGGGCCTGGGCACGGCCGACAGCAGCACCCGCGAGTAGGGGTGCAGGGGCCGGCGGTACACCTCCTCCGAGGGCCCGGACTCCACGATGCTCCCGAGGTACATCACCAGGATACGGTCGGCAATGTGCCGCACGACCGACAGATCGTGCGAGATGAACACGTAGGACAGGCCGAACTCCTCCTGCAGGTCCTGGAGCAGGTTCACCACCTGCGCCTGGATCGACACGTCGAGGGCGCTCACCGGCTCGTCCGCGATCACGATCTTGGGGTTGGTGGCGAGCGCGCGGGCGATGCCGACGCGCTGGCGCTGTCCGCCGGAGAACTCGTGCGGGTAGCGCCCCGCGTGCTCGGCCCGCAGGTTCACCTTCTCGAGCAGCCAGCGTACGCGGTCGCGCCGTTCGGCGGCCGAGCGCACGCCGTGCACGCGCATCGGCTCCTCGATGATCCGCGCAATCGTCATGCGTGGGTTGAGCGAGGCATACGGGTCCTGGAAGACCATCTGCAGATCGGACCGGTACTGCCGCATCTCGCGCCGGCCGAGCCGTGCCAGGTCCACCAC
This sequence comes from Acidobacteriota bacterium, assembly GCA_013140955.1. Taxonomy (GTDB): domain Bacteria; phylum Acidobacteriota; class Vicinamibacteria; order Vicinamibacterales; family UBA2999; genus JABFRY01. The sequence goes on along the minus strand of JABFRY010000387.1, from coordinate 2,154 downwards.
ACCCGCCGCGTGGTGATAGAGGATGCGGCCGTCGATGTCTACCCGGTAGTTCATGGCGCGCAGGATGTTCACCACCGCGCGGCCGACGGTGGTCTTGCCGCAGCCCGACTCGCCCACCAGGCCGACCGTCTCGCCCTGTCCCAGCGCGAACGACACGCCGTCCACGGCGTGGACCTCGGCCTTCCGCCGCGGGATGAGACCGCCGAAGATCGGGAACCGGACGTGGAGCCCCTCCACCTCGAGGAGCGGCGCATGCACGGTCGTGCCGGCGGCCGCGTCGCGCCCGTCGTCGCGCCCGGTGACGGGTGCCGGGCCTGCGCCCGACTGTGGGGTACTGGGTCCGTTCATGAGGGTCCGGGATAGAGGTGGCACCGGACCTGGTGCCCGGGTGCCACCTCGACCAGCTCGGGCTCGATGCCCGCACAGGGCTCGAACCGTCGCGTGCAGCGGGTGACGAACTTGCAGCCGACCGGCAGGGCGTGGATGTCGGGGACCGACCCCGGAATCGTGGTGAGCCGCCGCGCGCGCTCGCCGTCCACGCGGGGCAGCGAGGCCAGCAGCCCCTGGGTATAGGGATGCCGCGGCTCGCGGAAGAGCGCCTCCACCGGGGCGGCCTCCTGTACCTTGCCGCCGTACATCACCGCGACCCGGTCGCAGGTCTGCGCGACGACGGCGAGATTGTGCGTGATGAGCAGGATGGCCGACTCGCCGTCCGCATCGCGCAGGTCGAGCATCAGGTCGAGGATCTGGGCCTGGATGGTCACGTCGAGTGCCGTAGTCGGCTCGTCCGCGATGAGGAGCGACGGGTTCAGCATGAGCGCGATGGCGATCATCACGCGCTGGCGCATGCCTCCGGACAGCTCGTGCGGATACTGCGACATCCGTGAGGCGGCGTCGGGAATGCCCACCCGCGTGAGCATCTCGATGGCGCGCCGCCCGGCATCGGCCTCTGCCGCGGCGCCGTGCGCCTGCATCACCTCGACGAGCTGCATGCCGATGGTGAACACCGGGTTGAGCGAGGTCATCGGCTCCTGGAAGATCATGCTGATCTCCCGGCCCCGGATGGCCCGCATCTCCTCCCACGACAGGGTCAGCAGATCACGGCCCTTGAACAGCACCTGCCCGCCGACGATGTGCCCCGGCGGATCAGGGATCAGCCGCAGCACGCTGAGGGCGGTCACGCTCTTGCCGGAGCCCGACTCGCCCACCAGCCCCACGACCTCGCCGCGCCCGATGCGCAGGTCCACCCCGTCCACGGCCTTCGCCTCGCCGGCCTCGGTGGAGAAGTACGTACGGAGGCCCCGAATCTCCAGCAGGGGTTCGGCGGTGGCCCCGGCGGGCTGCTGTCGCGTGCGTGCGGGTTCGTCGCTCATCGGGGTCGGGTCACCGCAGCCGCGAATGCTCGCGGGGATCGAACGCCTCCCGCAGCGCCTCGCCAATCAGCACGACGAGCAGCAGCGTCAGGAACAGGGCGCCCAGGGGGAAGAAGACGAGCCACCACTTCGTCAGGTTGTTCATGCCCTGCCCGATGAGTTCGCCCCAGCTCGCGGTGGGGGCCGGGAGGCCGAAGCCGAGAAAGTCGAGCGCGACCAGCGAGCTGATGTTGGCCACGATGGTGAACGGCGCGAACGAGATCACCGGGGTCAGGGCGTTGGGCAGGATGTGGCGGAACATGATCCCCGCCTCGGACACGCCCGCCACGATGGCGGCGCCCACGTAGTCGCGCGCCTTCTCGCGGTAGAACTCGCCGCGCACGTAGTAGGTCATCCCCATCCAGTCGAAGATCGCCAGAATGGCCACGAGCAGCCAGAACGACGGCTGCACCAGCTGGCTGCGCCCGGGCAGGTAGACCGGCACCACGATGGAGCTGACGATGATGATCGTGTAGAGGAACGGGAGCGACGACCAGATCTCGATGGTGCGCTGGCCGAGCAGGTCCAGCTTCCCGCCGAAGTAGCCGAGACACGCGCCGACGGCCACGCCCACGGCATAGCTGAGCACGAGCACGAGGATGGCGAAGGTGAGCGACGTATTGAAGCCGTAGGCCAGGCGGACCAGGACGTCGCGACCGCGGTCGTCGGTGCCGAACGGGTGGGCGGCCGACGGGGCGTGCGGCGGCGCGCCCGGCAGGTCGAGCAGCGACTCGTTCGGGCC
>JABFRY010000050.1 GCA_013140955.1 Acidobacteriota bacterium | reverse complement strand
GGGCCAGGGGTCGCGCGCGCGCGGCGTTGACACCGGAGCAGGAAGGCCTCGTCGATCTGCACGGGGAAATCTGGCGCGCCATCAGCCGCGCACCCGTGGCCCCGGGCCAACCGGTGCGGGTCACGGCCGTCCACGGCCTCACACTCACAGTCGAACCGGCAGTCGAATCGACCGGCGCCCCCGGGCGCGAAGAAGGAGAACCCTGATGGAAGGTCTGCCCCTCTCGCCCGCGCTCCTGTTCCTGGTCGTCGTGGTCTTCTATTTCTTCAGCTCCATCCAGATCCTCGCGGAGTACGAACGCGGGGTCATCTTCCGCCTGGGCAAGCTCCTGCCCGCGACCAAGGGGCCCGGCGTGATCCTGGTCTTCCGGCCGATCGACCGCATGGTGCGGATCAGCCTCCGGACGGTCGTCCACGACGTCCCTCCCCAGGACATCATCACGCGGGACAACGTCTCGGTGAAGGTGAACGCGGTCGTGTACTTCCGGGTGATCGATTCGCGGCGTGCCGTGGTGGAGGTGGAGAACTACCTGTACGCCACCTCCCAGCTCGCGCAGACCACCCTGCGGAGCGTCCTCGGGCAGGCGGAGCTCGACGACCTGCTCGCCGAGCGCGATCGCCTGAACCAGGAGCTGCAGCGGATCCTCGACAACCAGACCGATCCCTGGGGCATCAAAGTCTCGTCGGTGGAGGTCAAGCACGTCGATCTTCCGCAGGACATGCAGCGCGCAATGGCCCGCCAGGCCGAAGCGGAACGGGAGAAGCGCGCGAAGATCATCCACGCCGAAGGCGAACTCATCGCCTCGGAGAAGCTGTCGCAGGCGGCCGCGGTGCTCGACAAGGTGCCCGGTGCGCTGACGCTGCGTTACCTCCAGACCCTGACCGAAATCGGGTCCGAGCAGAGTTCCACGATCGTGTTCCCGCTGCCCGTGGAGCTGTCGAGGCTGTTCACTGAGTCGATGCGAAAGTCCTGACGCCGTCCAGCGTGCTCAGGTCGCGCTCCATCGGGCGCTGCGCCAGGGCTCCGTCCGGAAGAACACGAGCACGGTGAGCACCTCGAGCCTGCCAATCCACATCAGCAGCGTGAGGACCACCTTGCTGACGGGATGGAGCCCTGCGAAGTTGGCCATCGGCCCGACGGCATCGAACCCGGGACCGATGTTCCCGAGACACGCGATGGTGGCCGTGATGCCCGTGATCAGGTCGGCCCCGAGCGCCACCACGATGGCGACGCCCACCGAGAACGAGAGCAGGTAGAACAACATGAACACCTGCACGCTCCGCAGGATAGGCTCGGGAACGACGCGTCCGCCCAGCTTCACCGGGAGGACGGCCCTCGGATGCAGGGTACGGGTCAGCTCGCGCAGGGTGTAGCGCGCCATCAGGACGTGCCGGACGACCTTTGGCCCACCGCCGGCCGATCCCGCGCACCCGCCGATGAACATCAGCAGGAACAGCACCATCTTGGCCTGGTCGCTCCAGAGCTGGAAGTCGGTGCTGGCGTAACCGGTCGTCGTCAGGATCGACACGACCTGGAAGACGCCGTGGCGCAGGGCCTCCCAGGGCGCCAGTCCGTCCCGCACGAGGAACAGGGCCAGTGCGGCGGTGGCCACGAGGACGACGGCCGTGTAGGCCCTGAACTCCTCGTCCTTGAACAGCGCCGTCCGGTTGCCGCGCAGCGCCCGGTACTGCAGGGCGAAGTTCGCGCCCGCCACGAACATGAACGCGACGATGATCCACTCCACCGTGGCACTCTGGTAGCCGGCGATGGAGAGCGGGTGCGGTGAGAAGCCGCCTGCCGCCAGCGTGGTCATGGCGTGGCACGCGGCGTCGAACACGGACATGCCGGCCATCACCAGGGCCAGCACCTGCAGGACGGTCAGCCCCGCGTAGACCTGCCACAGGGCGAGCGCGGTGTGGCGCAACTGCGGCGTGAGCTTCTCTTCCTCGGGTCCAGGAGCCTCGGCGAAGAACAGCTCGCGCCCGCCGATGGCGAGTCGGGGAAGCACGGCCACGAAGAGGGCGATGACACCCATGCCCCCGATCCACTGCGTCATGGCCCGCCAGAAGTAGATGCTCCTGCCGTAGGCACTGAAGTCCACGAAGATGGTGGCCCCGGTCGTCGTCAGGCCGGACATGGCCTCGAACAGGGCATCGATCAGGCCGAGGCCGGCGAACGCGTAGGGCACGGCTGCGAGGTGGGCCACGAGCAGCCACGTGACCGCCACGCAGGCAAGACCCTCGACGCGCCGCATGTGCTCGGATGCGCGGCCGGCCGCGGCGCCGGCCACCCGCAGCAGGCCCGCCCCCGAGGCGAACGTCAACACGAGGGCGGCCAGGAAGCCGGCAAGGTCCGCCCACTCCCGGTACACGACGGCAATGAGCACGGCCGGCAGGAAGGTGGCGGCGAACAGCCGCACGAGCACGCCGGTGATGTAGAGGATGACCGGAAGGCGCATCCGCTAGGCCCTGGCCCCCGTGAAGAAGTCGCGCACGCGATCGGCGGCCGCCTTGGTCACGAACACCAGCAGGCGATCTCCGGGCTCGATCCGGTCGTGCCCGCGCGGCACGATGGCCTGGCTCCCTCGCAGGATGGCGCCCACGATGCTCTCCCGCGGCGGGGCCATGTCACGCAGCGCCCGCGCGGCATAGTCCGCGGGCACCTGCAGTTCGAGAATGCTCCCGGCACCCTGTTCCACGAGCGCCAGCAGGCGCGCCGTGCCCCCCTCGATCTGGTTGAGCGCGGAGGCCACCGCCGCGCCCCTGGCGGAGATGGCCACGTCGATGCCCACGCGCTCGAAGAGGCGCAGGTTGGCCTGCCGGCCCACCCGGGTGATGACCCTGCGCACACCGAGCTGCCTGGCCAGCAGTGAGGCCAGCAGATTCCGCTCGTCGTTGTCGATCACCGACACGAGGACATCGCTCCGCCCGATGTCCTCCGCCTCCAGGAGCTCGAGGTCGGTGCCGTCACCAGCCAGGACCAGCGTGCGCCTGAGCCGTCCGGCGATGAGGGCGCCCCGCTCTTCGGATCGCTCGATGACCACGACGTCCATCGAGTCTTCCAGCCGCTCGGCGAGACGGAAGCCGACGTCCCCTCCGCCGATGATCGTCACGCGCTGCCGACGCTCATCGGTGCCGCCGAGGAGCCTGCGTCGCACGTCCTGCAGGGCATCCGGTGTGCCCATCACCACGATGCGATCGCCCGAAGCGAGCTGGCTGTCACCCCGGGGGATGAAGAAGGACTCGCCGCGCCGCACCGCCACGAGCAGCGAGCCGGCCGGGAAGTGCAGGTCGGCGATGGGACGGGCGATCACCGACGCGCCCGCATCGAGCTGGTACTCGAGGAGCCTGATGGCCCCGTCGGCGAAGACCTCGGCGTCGAGCGCACCCGGAGCGCCGATGATCCGCTCGATGTCGGCCGCCAGCTGCGCCTCGGGCCAGATGATGCGGTCGATGCCGAAGCGGGCCAGGCCCTTCTGTTCGGCGGGCATCTCGACGAAGTCCTGTCGTGACACGAAGCAGAACGTTCGGGGCGAGGCCACCTGGTTGGCCAGCGCGCAGGCGACGATGTTCACCTCGTCGAGGCCGGTGCAGGCGACGAACACGTCGGCCTTGTCCACGCTGGCACGCTGCAGGACGTCGCTGCTCGTCCCCGTGCCCTGGAGGAACTGGACATCCAGGCGTTCGAAGCGATCGGCCACCGACGATTTCTGGTCCACCACGACGACGTCGTGCTGAGCGGAAAGCGCCTGGGCCAGCGAGAACCCGATCTCACCTCCACCGACGATGACGACGCGCATGCCTGCTGATTCTAGACCGGAGCGGACCGGGCTCCCGGGTGACCATGGGCGCACCCATCCGCGCGAGTGGCGCGATCAGGCGGGCGGAACGACGAATGGTGGCCTGAAGAAGGTGAGCATGCGCCCCCAGTACATCACGGCGATCCACAGGAGCAGCGACAGCCCGCCGGCAAGGCGGGCGCGAGGGTGCAGGCGTGCGCCCGGCAGCGCCGTACGGACGCCGGCGTCGAGGCCGGAGACGTAGTACACGGCCATGTTGAGGCCCGCGAGCCCGATGCAGAGCAGCTTGAAGTGGAAGGCCCAGTTGTAGAGGTATTGGTAGGGCGCGCCGGCAAAGAAGACGACACCGGTTGCGACGTTCAGGAGGAAGCCGGCCACACCCCACGGCAGCAGCCGGCGGAGTGCCCCTGGCGGCACGGCCCGCACCAGTCCGAGCAGGCGGAGGTCCCACGCGCCGACGGTGCCGGCGAGCAGCGCCATGCCGAGGAAGTGGAGGGTTTCGGCCGCCGGCCACACCCAGCGCTGGCCCGTCGCGAACGACGACAGGCTGGTCGCTTCGACCCACGTGGCGAACGCCCGCACGATGTCGTCCATGTCTCCGCTCCTAGAACGTGCTCCCTGGGCCGAGATACGCCATCAGCCGCCCCGCCACGGTGGCGCCGGTCCAGGCCAGCAGCGACCCGGCAGCCACCAGGCGTGCGTGAGGCGGCAGACGGTCCCCCGCCGACACGGCGACCCGTATCACGGCTGGCTTGAGCCAGGCCATGTGCATCATGCCCACCGCCACGAAGGCCAGCTTCACCCAGAACACTGGCATCATCGTCTTCGTGGTTGCATCCGCGGCCAGCAGCACCGCGCCCGAGAGCGCGTTGATCCAGAATCCCGCCCACATCACCGGCATGAAGCGCACCACCGAGGCGAGCGGCCACGACCTGGCGACGCCCAGCAGCCGGAGATCCACGGCGGTGTTCAGGCCCACGAGGAACGCGAGGCCGAGCGTGTGGAGGAAGAGCACGGTGGGGTACGCCCAGACGGAGTCCGACTCCCGCACCCAGCTCGCAAAGGCACTGGCCTCGAGCAGCTCCAGCATGCTCACCGCCCGCGGGCCCCGCCCGTCAACGGCCGGCCGTCCGGAAGAGATCGTCTGCAGCGGTGAGCACGGTCCACCGCAGACGATACGGGTAGCCGGGGTGAGACGCCAGGAAGTCGTGCACGAGACGGGCCGCCGCCGGGGTCCGGTGCCCGCCAAGGAGCGCAGCCGTCCAGCGCAGGGGGAAGAAGATGTCGCCGGTGCGCTGCACGTCTTCCAGCAGGACCAGTCCCGGCTCGACGAACCGCTCGGCGTGTGCGGCACGAAGCGGGTGGCTGAGGTACGCGAGCGACTCGAGGACCCACGGTTCGCGACGCCGCTGTTCGACCTGTGCGAGGCGCGCGAACGCGGCCTCGCGGACGGCCTGGTCGGCTGAGAGTGCCGGCTGCACGAATTGCAGCCGGGCCTTGCGATCCGGATCCATCGTCCGTTCCACCTGGGCGGCGACGACGGCCGCCGCGTCGTCCACGCCGCGCACGGCGAGTTCCATGGCCATGGCAATCTCGTCGGTCTCCGCCAGCGGAAGGCCCGGTATCGACGTGTCCCTCGCCCAGACCTCGTGCATCCAGGCGAGACCGCCCGGCGTGAGCACGGTCTCCCGGAACGCGGCGAACCAGGCCGCCTTCAGCCCCGCGCTCGGCGCCTGGGCGAGGGCCGCCCTGAGCACGGGCTCCAGCGCCTGGGCACGGGACATGCGGTCGTCGGTCGGCAGGAATCGCCAGAATGCGCGCACGAGGTACCGCAGGGCGCGCTGGACGTTCTGCTCGTCCGGCTCAATTGGCGCCGCGCGGACGACCATGTCCACGAACTCCCGCGCGCTGAGCGCCCCGTCGAGCATCTCCTCCCAGAGCGCCACCCATGCCGCGCCTCGTACCAACGGATCGGGTACGTCCTCGATGTGCGCCACCAGGTAGCGGCGGCTGGCCTCGTCGAGCACGAAGCGCCCGTAGCCGAGACCATCCGAGCCGGGAAGGACGAACAGGGGCAGCGGGCTCCCCGCGGCCACGACCTCCGTCCGGCTGGTCGCGGCACGGACCTCTACGTGTTCGAGACCGGAGGCCAGGCCGAGCGTGACGCGGAAGCGCTGGGGCCACAGGAGTCCGCGATCGAAGGGATCGCTCGCCACCAGTTCGAGCGAGCCGACCCGCCCCCCGGCATCCATCGTGAGTGCCGTGGTCAGCACGGGCCGACCCCGCTGTTCGATCCAGGCGTCGCTCCAGGCGCGGACATCCTCTCCGCTCAGGCGGTCGAGTTCGCCCACCAGGTCGAGCCACCCGGCGTTTCCGTTGGCGTGCCGCCGCAGGTACGCGCGGAGCCCGTCCCGAAACGCCACCTCACCCACCATGCCTTCGAGCTGCCGCAGGGCGATGGGTGCCTTCTGGTAGATGACGGCCCCGTACAACTGCCCGGCATCGAGCAGGTTGGAGAGCGGCTGGCGGATGGCGTTGGTGCCCGCCGTGCGATCCACGTCGTAGGCCGCCGGGTGATGGGCCAGGAGGAAGCGCAGGTCGTGGTTCAGCTCAGGGAACGACGGGTTCACGATGCGGGCCGCCATGAAGTTGGCGAAGACCTCCTTCATCCAGACGTCGTCGAACCAGCGCATGGTGACGAGGTCGCCGAACCACATGTGCGCGGTCTCGTGTGCGATCAGGCTCGCACGGTCGAGCCGCTGGTTCTGCGTCGCGCTCTCCTCGAGCAGCAGGGATGACGCGTTGTACAGAATGGCGCCTGGATGCTCCATGCCACCGAACTGGAAGGACGGGACGAGCACGACGTCGAACTTGCCGAAGGGGTAGGGAATGCCGGTGTAGTCCTCGAGCCAGGCCAGCGCGGTGGCGTGCAGGTCGAAGACGGCGTCCCGGTTGCGCGCCAGCCTCGCCGGATCGCGCTCCCGATGAAACATCCGGAAGGTGCGCCCGTCGCGCACGGCCGTCTCGACCGAGAGGCGACCGGCCACGAACGAGAACAGGTAGGTGGAGATCGGCGCCGTCTCCGCGAACTCCACACGCGCGCGGCCCGCGCCGGTGACGCGGCGCACCTCGGCGCCGTTGGACACGGCGACCCAGTCCTCGGGAATGGTCAACGCCAGCGTGTAGCGGGCCTTGATGTCCGGCTGATCGAAACAGGGAAACGCGAAGCGGGCGCGCGCGGGCACGAACAGGCTGTACAGGAAGTCGTCGCCGCGGTTCAGCGGCTCGTCGCCCACGTCGAACTCGATCGAGAGGCGATTGGGCCCCGCCGCGGTGTCGGCCGCTGCGACGACGAGGTGGTCGCCGGTGAACCGGGGCTCGATGTCGCGTCCGCGGGTGCGGACCACGCGCACCCGGTCTGCCGCCCGGGCGAAATCCAGCACCACGTCGCGCGGGCGGTCGAGGGTGAAGGACAGGTCCAGGTGCCCGCGCAGCGCGCGGTCGCGCGCATCGGGCACCTCGAGTTCCAGGGCGTACCGGACGTCGGCAAGCGCGGCGGCGCGCTCGCGCGCCAGCCCCTCGGACACGCCGGGCTCGGGGTTCGAGGGTTCCGTCACCTGTGCGGCAACCAGCAGGAGGGCCAGCAGACTGAACATGGTGCACAGACCGACACGGCGCCCGCGCCTAGAGTCCCACCCCGAAGGCACGCTGGACGAACCAGTAGGCGCCAGCGGCGATGACCACCAGAGACCCGGCGACCGCCACGCGTCGTCCGGCGACCTCGCTTCGCGCCCGGATGAGGGCAAGTACGCTGGCGACGACGAGCACGATCGCCACCTGCCCGATCTCGACACCGAGGTTGAACGAGAACAGCGACCAGCCGAGCGCCTCACGTGGCAGGCCGAACTCGCGCAGCACGTACGCGAACCCGAAGCCGTGCACGAGCCCGAACACCAGTGCCGCCCAGGCCCGCAGGTCACGGCCGGCGCCTCGCACCAGGTTGTCGGCGCCCACGAACACGATGCTGAGCGCGATGGCCGGTTCGACCAGCGTCGCCGGGGGCGAGACCAGGTCGAGGGCTGCCAGCGAGAGCGTGATGCTGTGGCCGATGGTGAAGGCGGTGACGATCCGCAGGAGCGCCCACCAGCTGCCACCGAGCAGGAGCAGGCCGATCAGGAAGAGGATGTGATCGGGCCCGATCAGGATGTGCTGCACGCCCGACGGCACGAACGTCTGGACGACCGCGAGCATCCCCTGCGCCGTGCCGGCGAAGTAGCGGCGTTCGGGGCTCTCGGCGTTGAAGATCATCTGCTGGCGCAGCGTCTCGCCCTCGTACACGTTCACGAACGTCTGGTGGAGCGGGTCGTACGGGAACAGGTTCGTGTCGAGGGCCAGCGCCGCCGGACGCGGGGTCTCGGCCCGGAACCGGAGCCGGATCGCCTGCTGGTCCGGGATCGCCTCCACCGTGAGGAACTCGAGGGGGAGCGGCTGGGTGGTCCGCAGACTGAAGCGGGGCTCGAGCAGGCCGGCTACGAGACCGACGCGTGTACGCAGGAACTCCTGATCCAGGAGCTGCTCGGCAGGGCTGATCCCGAGGTCGTTGGCCACATCGAGCACGTGGACCACGAGTTCGCCCTGGATGGCCGTGTCCCCGATGCGGAGATCGAGGTAGCTGAACGGCGACGGGTGCGCCGAGACCAGCCCGGGGAACAGCAGCAGGAGCCACACGCCGAGGGCTGCACAAGGACGGGCGCGCATGAAGGCCGCATTCTACCTCCCCGCCTCCGCCGGGCGCGCCGGGCGCTGACCCCGGCGCGCGGACCTCGCGGCCCCCGGGCGCCCTCGCTGGTCCCGTGGACAGGTCTCCGGGGATTAGACGCGGCGGTAGGAGCGGGAGAGGCGCTGGTTGACGCGCGTCACGAGCGGGCGGGGCAGGAACCGCACGAGGGCGGCGAGCGCGCGGTTCACGAGACCAGTCACCACCACGGGACGCCCCGCCATCACCGCCTCGAAGCCCTCAGCGGCGACCGCCGCCGCATCCATCCAGAGCCACGGCGGCAGCCGGCCGACCATCGCCCTGGTGCCGGTCACATCGTGGAACTCGCTGCGCGTGAAGCCCGGACAGACGGCCGTGACGTGGACGTTGCGGTGGCCGACCTCGTGGGCCAGCGCTTCCGAGAAGCGCACGAAGAAGACCTTGGCAGCGGCGTACATCGTGTGGCCGCCGGGCGCGGGCGCCAGCGCGGCGAGCGACGCCACGTGGATGATCCGCCCGTAGCCGCGCTCCACCATCGCCGGCAGGACCAGGTGCGTGAGCTCCGCGGGCGCGAGCAGGGACACGCGCAGGAAACGCTCGTGCGCGTCCCAGCCACTGGCGAGATACGCCCCGGGAAGACCGTACCCCGCGCTGTTGACGAGCATGTCCACGGCCAGCGACTGGCCCGCCAGAATGCTCCACAGTCGCGCGGAAGCACCGGGCTCGGCCAGGTCGAGCGTCACCACGTGCGCGCGCACGCCGTACGCCCCTTCCAGCCGCCCGGCCAGCGCGCGGAGCCGATCCTCGCGGCGGGCGCACAACACGACGTCGAACCCGTGGCTCGCGCAGGCCTCGGCGAAGGCGGCGCCGATACCGGAGGAGGCGCCGGTGACCAGCGCCGTCCGACGCGCGCTCACTCCAGCCTTCGAAGGATGAGGCACTTGAGGTACGAGGTCTCCGGCGCCCCGAGCAGCGCCGGATGGTCGCGCCCCTGGGTCCGGCGCTCGACGACGGCCATCGAGATCCGGCTGTCGGAGGCCGCCTCGCGGACCACGTCGAGAAACGTCACCTCGTCCACGTTGTACGAGCAGCTGCAGGTCACGAGCACGCCGCCGGGCGGCAGCAACCGCATCGCGCGGAGGTTGATCTCCTTGTATCCCGAGAGCGCCTGCGGCACCGAGGCCTTGTTCTTGGCGAAGGCCGGCGGGTCGAGCACGATCGTGTCGTAGCGGGCGCCATCGCGCTCGAGGCTGCGAAGTTCGTCGAACACGTTCACGGCACGCGCGGCGAGGTGGTCGATGCCGTTGCGCTCGGCGTTGGCGGTCGTGCGCGACACGGCCTCCTCGGACACGTCGAGGCACTCCACCGACGCGCATTTCCCGGCCAGGTACAGGCCGAAGCCGCCGTTGTAGCTGAAGCAGTCGAGCAGGCGGCCGCGCGCGTACCGGGCAGCGGCCTCGCGATTCTCGCGCTGGTCGAGAAAGAGGCCCGTCTTCTGTCCCTTCCACGGATCGACGAGGTAGGACACCGGCCCCTCGCGCACCTCGATGTCTGCGGGTACGTCCCCGTACAGCAGCCGGACCTCCTGCGGCAGGCCCTCGAGTGCACGCACGCGCGGGTCGTTGCGCGCCAGGATGCCGGTGGGGCGCATCACGTCCACGAGCGTCTGGACGACGAGCGGCACGAGGCGGTCCATCCCCTGGGAGAGGGCCTGCAGCACCAGCCAGTCGCCGTACCGGTCGACCACCAGCGAGGGCAGCAGGTCGGCCTCGCCGTGCACCAGCCTGTACGCGGTGGCGTCGATAGCGAGAGACGTCCGGTACGCGGCGGCCCTGGCGACGCGCTCGCCTATGACGGCTTCGGTCGCCTGCTCGTCGCCTCGCGTCAGCATGCGCAGGGTGATCTGGGACCGGTCGCTGAAGAGCGCCTGGCCGAGCCGACGCTCACGCGACCCCACGACGGTCACGATGTCGCCGGCCTCCGCCTGGACGTCGACGACGTCGGAGCGGTACACCCAGGGGTGGCCGCCGGCGATGCGCTTCTCGCCGCGGCCGGCGACGCGTGCCATGGGAATGGGGTGGGTCATGGTTGTGCCCGCACGGGGTCGGGCGAGGCCCATAGTACAATTTCCGTCCATGTCCAACGCGACTCTCTCCCTCATGAACCGTACGCTCGCCGATGCGGACCCCGAAATCGCCGCAGCCATCGGCGCCGAGACCAGGCGCCAGGCCGAGGGTCTGGAGCTCATCGCCTCCGAGAACTTCGTGAGCAGCGCCATCCTCGAAGCGGCGGGCTCGGTGATGACGAACAAGTACGCGGAGGGATACCCGGGACGTCGGTACTACGGCGGGTGCGAGTTCGTGGACGCCGCGGAATCGCTGGCCATCGCCAGGGCCAAGGCTCTGTTCGGCGCCGAGCACGCGAACGTGCAGCCGCACTCCGGCGCACAGGCCAACATGGCCGTGTACCTGACCCTGCTGGCGCCCGGGGACACGGTGCTCGGGATGAACCTTGCACACGGCGGCCATCTCACGCACGGCCACCCGCTCAACTTCTCCGGCAAGCTCTACACCATCGTGCCCTACGGAGTCCGTCAGGACGACGAACGCATCGACTACGAGGAACTGGAGCGGCTCGCTCACGAGCGCCGGCCGAAGATGATCATCGCCGGGGCCAGCGCCTACCCCCGCATCATCGATTTCGAGCGGATTGCGGCCGTCGCGCGGGCGGTCGGGGCGCCCCTGTTCGTGGACATGGCCCACGTGGCGGGCCTGGTGGCGGGCGGTGTGCACCCCAGCCCCGTGCCCCACGCCGACTTCGTCACCTCCACGACGCACAAGACACTCAGGGGACCCAGGTCCGGCCTCATCCTGTGCCGCGAGCAGTACGCCAAGGATCTGGACCGGGCCGTGTTCCCGGGCATCCAGGGTGGCCCGTTGATGCACGTCGTCGCCGCCAAGGCCGTGTGCTTCAAGGAGGCCCAGGAGCCGGCCTTCGCCGACTATCAGCGGCAGGTGGTGGCCAATGCGTCGCGACTGGCCTCGGCCCTCTCGAGCAGTGGCTTCCGACTCGTCAGCGGAGGCACGGACAATCACCTGGTCCTGGTGGACGTCTTCTCCAAGGGCCTGACCGGCAAGGTGGCGGAAGCGGCGCTCGGAAAGGCCGGGATCACGGTGAACAAGAACGCCATTCCCTTCGACCGGAACCCCCCGATGGTGGCGAGCGGTATCCGTGTCGGGACGCCGGCGGTCACGACGCGGGGCATGCGTGAACCCGAAATGGACCTCATTGCAGAATTCATGGGCCGCGCGCTCGCCTCACCCGACGACGACACGGTGCTCGAAGCCGTGAAGCAGGAGGTCCACCGGCTGTGCGAGCGGTTCCCGCTCTACGAGTCGCGCGCGAGGGCCTGACGTCCGTCCGGGCTGCGCACCGCCCGTGCCCCCCATGACCCTGGCCAGCACGGTCGCCGAGGTGTTCGCCGACGGCGGCGCGCTGGCTCGCACGATCGAGGGCTACGAGCCGCGTGCGGGGCATCGCCATGAGGCGCTGCCC
>JABFRY010000260.1 GCA_013140955.1 Acidobacteriota bacterium | reverse complement strand
GAGTGATCGGCGAGCTGAAGTCGCGCGTGTCGGAGCTCGCGGGGCAGGCGGCCGCCACGGCCATGCCCCGCCTCAACACCGGTGAGGCGGGCGCCGCGAGGGCCCAGGCACGGGCAGCCCTCGAAGAGGCCTCGTCGAGGGCACGACGTGATGCGGGCCTCGAGGCCGTCGAGCCGTTGCCGGCCGCACCGGCCGGGGGCGCCCTGACGCTCGCGCCCGGCGCACGGGTCGTGGTTGCGCCGCTCGGTCTCGAGGGCACGGTCCTGCAGGTCGTTGGCGGCCAGGCAGACGTGGACGTGCGGGGCAAGCGGTTGCGGGCCGCCACGGCCGATCTTCGTGTCGTCGCGCCCGCTGGCGCAGGCAGCGTGAGCGTGAACGTGGACCTCCAGCCCAGGGAGCAGCTGGGCGGTGAGATCAACGTCATCGGCTGCACGGTGGACGAGGCCCTCACCCGGGTCGAGCGGTTCATCGACGAGTCGCTGGTCACCGATCGCCGCTCGCTCCGCGTCATTCACGGGCACAGCACCGGACAGCTCCGACGGGCGCTCACCGCCTTTCTCCGCGAGCATCCGATGGTGGCGCGCTGCGAGCCTGCCCCTCCCGCACAGGGTGGCGGCGGCGTGACGACCGTCGAGCTGCGGGACTGACGCGATGGCCCTCTTCCCCCAGACCTTCATCGACGACCTGAAGCATCAGGCGGATATCGTGACGGTCATCCAGGACTACGTCCCCCTGCGCAAGACGGGAGCGACCTACAAGGGACTCTGCCCGTTTCACGGCGAGAAGACCCCGTCGTTCCACGTCAATCGGGAGAAGGGGTTCTTCCACTGCTTCGGCTGCGGCGTCGGGGGCGACGTGCTCAAGTTCCTGGAACTGCACGAGCGGGTCGGCTTCCAGGACGCCGTGAAGCTGCTGGCCCAGCGGTTCGGGATGTCGTTGCCCGAGTTGGAGGAGAGCGCGGACCAACGGGCTGGCTCGGCCGAGCGCGAGGGCCTGCTTCGCGTGCACGAGTCCGCCGCGGCCTGGTACCGGGATCAGCTGGCGGGCGCGGGCGGGGCGCGGGTGCGGCGTCTGATCGCGGATCGCGGCCTGAGCGAGGCCACCGCCGAAGCCCTCGGGCTCGGCTATGCGCCAGCCGGGCGCGATGCGCTGGGGCAGTTCCTCCGCGGCCAGGGATTCCCCGAAGCCACGCTCCTGAAGGCCGGTCTCATCCTCAGGCGCGATGACGGAAGCGTCACCGACCGGTTCAGAAACCGTCTGATGATCCCCATCTGCCGGGACACGGGTTCGGTGATTGCCTTCGGCGGGCGGGCGCTCGGTGCGGACCAGCAGCCCAAATACCTCAATTCACCGGAAACACCCATCTACAGCAAGAGCCGGACGCTGTACGGCCTCCATCTGGCAAAGGGAGCCATCCGCAAGGGTGGCTTCGCCGTCCTGGTGGAGGGGTACTTCGACTTCGCGCAGGTCTATCAGTCGGGCCATCAGGCGGTGGTGGCCTCCTGCGGTACGGCGCTCACGCCACAGCAGGCACAGCTCCTCCGCCGGTTCGCCTCGCGGGTCGTCCTCAGCTTCGACCCGGACGCGGCGGGCCAGGGAGCCACGGTGAAGTCCTGTGAACTCCTCGTCTCGGAGGGCTTCGACGTGAACGTCGCCATCCTGCCCACCGGCCAGGACCCGGACACGTTCGTGCGTGAGCAGGGGCGGGATGCCTACGCGGAGCGGCTCCGCCAGTCCATTCCGTACCTGGAGTTCCTGCTGGACCGCGCGGCGGGCGCGCACGATCTGCACACCGACGAGGGCCGCGTGCGCTTCCTCGGTGAAATGCTCCCTGTCGCGAGTCGTATACCAGACGCGGCGATGCGGGACCGGTTCGCGGATCGGCTCGCCTTCAGGGCCCAGGTTACCGATGAGGTCGTCCGTGCACAGATTCGAAGGGCGGCCGTTCAGCGTCAGACCACGGTGCCCACACAGCCGGCTCACGCGTTCGGGCAGGTCACCAAGGCCGAAAAGGGCCTGATCTGGTGGCTGATCCATGAGCCTGCCGCTGGCCTGCTTGCCCTGCGGGAGCTCGAGGAGCCCGATTTCGAAACCGTGGCCTCGCGTTCGGTACTGGATCTGGCGCGTAAACTGGACAAAAATACGGGTTTCTCTCCTGCAGTGCTCCTCGAGCGTCTAAGCATGGTGGACGCGCAGTTGGTCACCGGCATCGCGAGCGAAGGGGAAGCCCCGGTCCACGATGTTCACAGCTGCGCCAGGAACCTGAGGCGGATGAGGTACGAGCGCGAGCGCGCGGCGATCCAGCACGAAATGGACCGGTTGCAGCAGCTCGGCGCCGAACAGCACGCGGCTGAGATCGACGCCCTCTGGGCTCGGAAGAGAGAGTTGCTGCAGCGGATTGAAGGGCTCGCGTAGGAGACGCCGCCCACACCGGAGGATGGACCTTGTCGATTGAAGAAAGATACGACGAAGTACGCCAGTTGATAAACGTCGGCAAGGAGAAGGGCTACCTCCTCTACGACGAGGTCAACGAGATGCTCCCCTCGGAGATCACCTCGTCCGAGGATCTCGACGAGCTATTCAACGCGTTTGGCAGCGCGGGCATCGAGATCGTCGACTCCGACAAGGCGTACCGCGGGGACAAGGACTTCGACCGCGAAGGATCGGGGGACGAGCCGGAGCTCGACCTCACGCCTGGCGCGCTCGACAAGACCAACGACCCCGTTCGTATGTACCTGCGCGAGATGGGCACCGTGCCCCTGCTGACCCGCGAGGGCGAGGTGGCCATCGCCAAGCGCATCGAGCGGGGCAAGCTGGCCGTCATCAAGTCGATCTCCCGCACGCCGACCATCGCGCGGCGCATCCTCACGATGGGCGATCAGCTGAAGGCCGGCGAACGGACCATCCGCGAACTGGTCATCTTCAGCGACGAGGAGATCACCGACGAGGTGATCGTCGAGCGCACGCAGGACGTGCTGGCGCAGATCGAAGCGGTGCGCAAGGCACGCGGTGCCTACCTGAAGGCGGCGGAGAAGGTCGACGCCACCCCCAAGAAGGACAAGCGCAAGTACCGGAAGACCCGCGTCAAGTCGCTGCGTGCGCGCATCGACGTGTCGAGGCTCATCCGGCGCATCGAGTTCACCGAGACGATCAAGCGCCGCCTGATCGACGAGGTGAAGGACGCGGTCGATGCCGTGCAGCGGGTGCAGCGGGAGCACGACGGCATCGAGCGGCAGCTCAATCCGAAGGTCAAGGCCCGCGCCCCCCGGCTGAAGGAAGAGGACAAGAAGACCCTGCTGCGCCGCCAGCGCGAGCTGAAGCTGCAGGTGCGCTCGATGACCGACGAGCTCGAGGAGACGCCCGAGCGCCTGCGCCGCACCATCGAGGTCATCACGCGGGGCGAGGCCCAGGCGGAACAGGCGAAGAAGGAACTCGTCGAGGCGAACCTCCGCCTGGTCGTCTCCATCGCCAAGAAGTACACGAACCGCGGCCTGCAGTTCCTCGACCTGATCCAGGAGGGCAACATCGGCCTGATGAAGGCGGTCGACAAGTTCGAGTACCGGCGCGGCTACAAGTTCTCGACCTACGCCACGTGGTGGATCCGCCAGGCCATCACCCGGGCCATCGCCGACCAGGCGCGGACGATCCGCATCCCGGTCCACATGATCGAGACGATCAACAAGTTGATCCGCACGTCCCGGGCCCTCGTCCAGGAACTCGGCCGCGAACCGACGTCGGAGGAGATCGCCAAGCGGATGGACATCCCCGTGGCCAAGGTGCGCAAGGTCCTGAAGATCGCGCAGGAACCGATCTCGCTCGAAACCCCCATCGGGGAGGAAGAGGATTCGCACCTCGGCGACTTCATCGAAGACCGGAACATCGTGTCGCCCGCCGAAGCCGTCATCAACCTGAACCTCAAGGAGCAGACCGAGGCCGTCCTCAAGACGCTCACGCCGCGCGAGGAGAAGGTCATCAAGATGCGCTTCGGCGTCGGCGACGGCAGCGAGCACACGCTCGAGGAAGTGGGCCAGAGCTTCGCGGTCACACGCGAACGCATCCGGCAGATCGAGGCAAAGGCCTTGCGGAAGTTGCGTCACCCGTCGCGCAGTCGGAAGCTGAAGGCGTTCCTGGAGGGCCGTACGTAGGCACGCTCCATCGTCCGGGTCACACGACACCATGCCCGACACGCAGGGTGGGCCGGTGTCGTGTGATTCTCCGCTCGCGCGACCGATGCGCGTTGCGGGCCCGTAGCTCAGCGGTTAGAGCGACCGGCTCATAATCGGTTGGTCCCAGGTTCGAATCCTGGCGGGCCCATACAGCTGTCAGTGGAGTCCATGTCACCAGACCTCACGTCCCTCATCGAACTCCAGCGAATCGACACGATCATCGGTGAGGCCAGGCGCGCAGTGGCCGCGCACCCGGCACGACTGGACGCCATGGACCAGCGGCTCAGTGCCGCGACGCAGGCGGTGCAGGTGGCCAAGGACAGACTGCAGGCGTGCCAGGACGCGAGGCGGGTGCTCGAGAAGGAGGCGGCCGTGTTTCAGGGGCGCCTCTCCAAGTACCGGGAGCAGCTGCCGTCGGTGAAGACCAACCGCGAGTACCAGGCGATGCAGAAGGAGATCGAGGTCGCCGAGCAGGAACTCGGAGCGGTCGAGGAGAAGGTGCTCGAGTCGATGGTCGAAGCCGACGGCCTGGCTGCCGACGTGAAGGCCGCCGAGAGCGCCCTCGCGGCAGAACGACAGGACCTGGATCGCGAGAAGGCGGCGCTCCAGGAAGAGTTCTCGAAAACGACGGCCACGCTCGAGGCCGCGCTCCGGGCTCGCGCAGACCTCATCCCCGGGATGTCGGCGACCGCCGTGGCCCTGTTCGAGCAGGTCGCGCGCGTCCGCAAGGGCATCGCGGTGTCGGAAGCCACCAGGGACGGCCTCTGCACGGAGTGCCACGTCCGCCTGCGGCCCCAGGTCTTCCAGCTGGTGCGCCAGAACGACAGCATCATGCAGTGCGACAGCTGCCGGCGCATCCTCTACTACGTGCCGCCCCCGCCTGCCGAGCAGCCCGACGCGTCGGCGGCATCCCCGTCATAGCCGCCTTCTCCGCCCCGCACGGAGCCGTCCTCGCCCGCTCCAGCCGAGGACGGTCACGTCACGCGCCAGTCGACTCGCCAGACCAGCGTCTTGTCAGCGGCGCGGAGGCAGCGCCACGACGCCGGCAAGCCGGCCAGCCGATGTCCCTTCTGCCCTGTACGACGTGAGCACCGTCGGATGCATCGCGGTGCACAGCGATGCGACGTGCACCGCCTCCGCGGGGACCCCGGCCAGCACGAGCTGGTCGACATTGGCCGTCGCCAGGTCGAGCGTGAGGGCATGCCTCTGCCGGCTTCCGCGCGCGGGGGGCGGCGACGAGAACCATCGCTCGATGAGATGGCGCCCGTGCCCGGCGCTGGCAAAGGCATCGACGAGCTCGGTCCCCACCTCGTAGCAGCAGGCGCCGATCCCTGGCCCGATGACGACCGACAGGTCCGACGGGTGGCACCCGAACTCCCGCTCCAGGGCGTTGACGGCCTTCACCGCCACGGCCGCGGCCGTGCCCCGCCACCCCGCGTGCACGGCGCCCACGGCCCGCCCGTGTCGGTCGGCCACGAGCAGCGGCAGGCAATCGGCCGCCAGCACTGCCACCGCCAGGGCCGGGTCGTCGGTGACGACGGCATCGGCCTCCACGTCGGGTTGCCCCCGCCACGTGTCGGAGCCGGCCCGAATCACCAGGACGTCGTTGCCGTGGACCTGACGGACCCTGGCCACGCGTGGAGGCGCCTCGCCGAGACTGGCCGACACCTGGTCCCACGCCTCGTCCTGAGGGATGGCCAGCTGCCTGGTCGTGAACAGATGCCTGGCGATGGCGGCAAATGGCCGACAGCGCAGGGAGGCGCCCCAGGGTTCAGGGTGCCAGTGGAAGTCGGCCGGAACCGGGGGCAGGGTCATTGTGCGATGCTGATCCGGTGAAGATTATAGGACTCGGCCTCGATGCCACCGAGATCTCGCGGATCGCCGCCGCCCTCGAACGCTATGGCGACCGATTCCTCCGGCGCATCTACACCGAGGGCGAGATCGCCTACTGCCGGCGCAAGCACGATCCCTCACCCTCGCTCGCCGCCCGCTTCGCCGCGAAGGAGGCTGCGATGAAGGCGCTCGGCACCGGTGCCTCGCGGGGCGTGTACTGGACGGGCATCGAGGTCGTCCGGCATCACGGCCCCCCGCACCTGGAGTTTCACGGGGGTGCGGCCCGGCGCTGCGAGCAGCTCGGGGCGACCCGTGCCCTCGTCACCCTCACGCACGCCAGAGATCTGGCCATCGCGCACGTGATGCTCGTGGCGGACTGACCGCTGGCGCTTTGAGACCCGCCGGGGCCTCGCGACGGACCGTCGCCGCGCGGTCCCTGCAGGGGCGCAACCCGGGGCGACACTCTCCGTGTGTTCGACGACGCGCCTACCGCGGGGGCAGCGCAACCCTCTGCCCCTCCGCCGCTTGCGCGGACACTCGGTGCCGGTCCGCACGGCCGGGACCTTGCTCCCTGACACCGGCGAAAGGGGGCCTCGTGAACGTCACCATCACACCCAACGACAAGGGCAATCCGCCGGGCAAGCTGGCGGATGCGGAACTCCACTTCACCGACGGACCGCTCAGCGGACTCAAGCTCATTGGCTTCACCATCTGGGAGCGTCGGTCCGGAGGGCGCAATGTCACGTTCCCGGCACGGCAGTACTCCGTGAACGGCGAACGACGGACCTTCGCCATGCTTCGGCCCATCTCGAGTCCCGAGGCGCAGGACGGCATCCGTGACCTGGTGCTGGATGCGTACGCGCGCTTCGAGGAGCAGATGGCAGGAACCGGCTGACCCCTGTCCGCGGCGTCGCGCCGGGGGGCTCGGCAGGAAGGCAGGGTGCCGGAGCGCGGCACCGGCGCGCGCACGGACGACGTTACGGGAGCACGGGGAGGAGGCGGGCGTTTTCCTGCTGGCGCTTCGGAGGCAGCGTCCACTCCGCGCGCATGGCCTTCTCGTACTCCGCCCGGAAGAAGGAGGCTTTCATGCCACCGTCGATGATGTCCCAGGGGAGCACGGCGTCGGCCGAGCGATCGCGCGAAACGAAGAAGTCCACATCGACGCCGGTGTCGGCGACGGCCTTTCGCCAGTTTCCACCGTTGCGCTCGGCGGCCTCGATGGCGGGAGCGACCCGCCGGTCACCGAGCGACAGGAGCGCCTGATAGAAGGAGTGCCGTTCCGACTTGATGGTGACGTAGACGTTGTCGATATTGGCGGTCAGGCTGCGCAGGCGCGTGCTCGCGCGCGCGATCGTGGCCTCGTCGGTCATCGGCAGCCACTGGTAGGCGGTGCCGGGCTTGGGCACCATCGGGTTCACGCTGGCCACGATGCGGCCGAGGTGTCCCTTCGCCCGCCCGTGCCGCTCCATCACGGCGCGCAGCTCGAGAACGAGGTCGCGGATGGCCACCAGATCCTCGTCCTCTTCGGTGGGGAGGCCGATCATGAAGTAGAGCTTGAGGTTGTCGATGCCGTTCCCGAAGATCGTCTCGGCAGCGGCCAGGATCTCGTCGTTGGTCACCGTCTTGTTGATGACGCGACGGAGGCGGTCGGAGCCTGTCTCCGGCGCAATCGTGATGGAACGCTCGCCGCTTTGCTGGAGGAGCCGCACGATGGTCGGTGTGAGGTCGTCCAGCCGGAGCGAGGCCGGACTGAGCGCATAGCCCATGTCGGCCAAGCCGGTCATGATGCGCTCGATCTCCGGATGGTCGCACAAGGCAATCGACACCAGGCCGGCATGCGAGGAGTGCGCGCGTGCCCGTTGCGCCAGTTCCAGAATGCGGTCGGCGGGAAACGCCCGGACGGGCAGGTAGTTGTAGCCCGCCCAGCAGAAGCGGCACAGGTTGGCGCAGCCCCTGACCACTTCGATCAGGAACCGCGATCCGAACTCGGTGTCGGGCGTGAAGATGCTCGTGGACGGCGGGTCGACGGCATCGGTCATCTTGAGCGCCGCTTTCTTCACGACGGGCGGCGCCGCGGTGCCGCTGCGGGGCACGTAGGCGGCGATGGTGCCGTCGGCGGCGTACTCGACGTCGTACAGGGACGGCACGTAGAAACCCCGTCGGACGGCGAGCGCTTCCAGCAGTGCCGGCCTGTCGGACGCCTCGCGCCAGGCCTCGAGGAACGACGGCACCAGGACCTCGCCCTCGCCGGCCGCCACGACATCGGCGAACAGCGCCAGCGGCTCGGGATTCACGAAGGTGATCGCGCCGCCGAGCACCACGAGCGGGTGCCGATGGGTCCGGTCTGCGCTCCGCACGGGCAGGCCCGCGAGCTTCAGGAGCGTGAGCACGTTGGTGTAGTCCCACTCGAACGACACCGAGAACGCCAGGACGTCGAAGTCGCCCACGAGCGTCTGCGACTCCAGCGTCACGAGCGGCGCGCCGGTGCGGAGCTGTTCGGCCAGCTCGGACTTCGGCGGCAGGAACACGCGCTCGCAGACGATGTCCGGCGAGTCGTTGAACAGCCGGTACACCGTCTGGAACCCCAGGTTCGACATCCCGACGAAGTAGGTGTTCGGGAACGCCAGGGCCACGCGCAGCCGTCCGCCATGCGGCTTCGTGACGAAGCCGACCTCCCGGGAGAGCGTTGCCCGGGCGCGTTCGCGCTGCTGCCAGAGTTTGTTGGACATCCAGGTTGCCTGAGGGAGCGCCCCGAAGGGCGTGCGCAACCGGGACACGAGGAGCGGTCAGGTTGCGCGTGCCGGCCACCGGCAGTGTACCACCGGCACGCGCCCGACGATGCGGGGGTGACCTCAGCTCTGCCGGCGCAGGAACGCCGGGGTATCCAGTTCGGACGGGCGCTGGCCCATGTCCACCTCGACCTGGGCCACGGGGCCGGTTCCGGTCTGCAGCGGAAGATCCACGGGCGTGCGACGCGACACGGTGAGCTGCGCGCCGCCCACGGCGACGGCGGGCGCGGCCGGCGTCCGGGACCTCGCGTGATGCTCCACGAAGGGGGTCATGTCCACGGGAGTATGCAGCCCGCTGACGGACGCCCGACTCGTCTTCCGGTCGAAGCCGGTGGCAATCACCGTAATCTTCACCTTGCCGACCAGGTTCGGATCCACGACCGCGCCGAAGATGATGTTGGCCTCCTCGTGGGCGGCTTCCTGGATGATGATCGACGCCTCGTTGACCTCGAGCAGGGACAGGTCCGGCCCGCCGGTGACGTTGATGATCACACCCTTGGCCCCGTGCACCGTGCTGTCCTCGAGCAGCGGGCTGGCAATGGCCTTCTGGGCGGCCTGCATGGAACGGCCCTCGCCCTCGGCGAACCCCGTGCCCATCATGGCCACACCCATGCCCGACATGATGGTCTTGACGTCGGCGAAATCCAGGTTGATCAGCCCGGGCACCAGGATGAGGTCCGAGATGCCCTGAATGGCCTGACGGAGTACGTCGTCGGCGAGCGCGAACGCATCGAGCATCGGCGTGCGGCGGTCGATGATGGACAGCAGCCGTTCGTTGGGGATCGTGATGACCGTGTCCACGCACTCGCGCAGCGCCTCGATACCCGCCTCGGCCTGGCTCATGCGCCGCTTGCCCTCGAACTTGAACGGCTTGGTGACCACCGCCACCGTGAGCGCGCCGAGTTCGCTGGCCAGGCTCGCAATGACCGGCGCGGCGCCGGTGCCCGTGCCGCCCCCGAGGCCGGTCGTGACGAAGATCATGTCGGCGCCCGACAGCGCCTGAATGATGGCGTCGGTGTCCTCGAGCGCGGCCTGGCGACCGATCGACGGGTCGGCGCCGGCGCCAAGGCCCTTGGTCAGCTTGTGCCCGATCTGGATCTTCACGCCGGCGCGATTGTGATCGAGCGCCTGCACGTCGGTGTTGGCGGCGATGAACTCCACGCCCCCCAGCCCGACTTCGACCATGCGGTTCACCGCATTCCCGCCGCCTCCGCCGACGCCGACCACCTTGATCTTCGCGCCCCGGCGCTCTTCGGGAGCGAGCGTGAGCCTCAACGCATCCTGCTCTCGCTCGTGGGAACCCTCAAGCCTCATGTCCGCCTCCTGTACTCGCGACACACCCGCACACACCCACCCGTGGAACTCAGAAGAATTCCTTGAAGATCCTGACCAGCCTGGCCACCAGCGCATGGATCGTACCCCCGGAAGGGTCCGATTCGGGCTCCCTGTTCCTGTGAGAATACAGCACGAGTCCCACCGGTGTGGCAAATGCCGGATTGCTGACGTAGTCGGCCAGCCCCGAAGTGCCGATCGGCACCCCCCGCCTGACGGGCAGGTCGAAGATCTGCTCGGCGATCTCCGGCATGCCCTCGAGGATGGAGCCCCCGCCCGTGAGCACGATGCCCGCGTTGAGGGACTTGTCGTAGCCGGCGCGGCAGATCTCGTCCCACAGCATGTGGAAGATCTCCTCGGCGCGCGGCTGAAGGATCTCCGAGAGAATCCGCCGCGGCATCACGCGCGGCTTCCGGCCCCCCACGCTCGGCACCTCGATGGTCGCATCCTCGTCCACCATCGACGAGAGCGCGCACCCGTGGCGCCGCTTCACCTTCTCGGCGTCCGGAATCGGGGTGCGCAGGCCCACGGCAATGTCACTGGTGAAGTGATCGCCGCCCACGGCCACCGAGCCGGTGTGCCACAGGCTGCCCCGTTCGTAGACCGCGAGGTCCGACGTGCCGCCGCCGATGTCCAGCAGCGCCACCCCGAGCTGCTTCTCGTCAGGCGTCAGCACGGCCTCCGCCGCCGCCAGCTGCTCGATGGCCACCGAGACGACGTCCACGCCGGCCTTGTTCACGCAGGCCACGATGTTCTGGGTGGCCGACGCCGTGCCGGTCACCACGTGCACGTTGACCTCCAGGCGGGACCCGGTCATGCCCACCGGCATGTCGATCAGGTCCTGATCGTCCACGACGAAGTCCTGCGTGAGCACGTGCAGGATCTCGCGGCCCGGTGGAATCGAGATGCCCTTGGCCGCCTCGATGGCCCGCCGCACGTCGTCACGGGTGATCTCGCGGTTCTTGCCGGCCACACCGATGACGCCCCGGCTGTTGAAGCCCTTGATGTGGGCGCCCGACAGCGACAGGTGCACGCGGTCGATGTCCACGCCGGCCATCAGCTCGGCTTCGTCGATCGCCTTCTTGATGCACTCCACGGCCGCGTCGACGTTGACCACCACCCCGCGCTTGATGCCGCGCGACTCGGCGGTGCCGACACCCACGATCTTGACCTGCTGGCCGTCCACGGCCTCGGCGACGACGGCCACCACGCCGGACGTCCCGACGTCCAGCCCCACGAGATACTTTTCCCTAGCGGCCACTGCTGTTCCCCCGTTCCACGCCACCCGCGCGCCCGTTGCCGTTCGCGTTCACCGCGCCCCCCGTCCGTGCGTTCGCCGTGCCCGCGACCGGCCTGGCGAAGACCCGCTCGTCGAAACGAAGGTCCACGTAGTCGATCTCCACCAGCCGCTCCCGCAGGGTCGGGGCGAGATCCACGTACGTCTGCAGCCGATCGGCGAACTTCGTCGTCCCCAGCCGCAGGTTCGCCGTGTCGCCCCGCAGGATCACGACCGCGTTGCGCGTGTCGCGCACGTCCACCTGGGACACGAGGCGGAGCAGGTCGGGCCGCTGCTCGAGGTCGGCGAGCAGGCGCACGGCGAGCGATGCCCCACGCGCGTCCACGATCGAGTCGCGCTGCCAGGCCGGAGCCGCGAGCCCGTCCACCAGCGGGAGGTCCAGGTCGGCGTACAGCGGACCGTACTCGGTAATCACCTCCCCGGCGCGGTCCAGGAGGTACAGCGTGCCGCCGAAGCGCCCGATGGCCATCGGCTGCCGTTCCCTCAGCACGACTTCCACGCGGTTGGGCAGGACGCGGCGGACCGCGGCGGCCTCCACCCAGGGCGAGCTCAGGAGCCCCTGGCGCCAGCGGTCGAGATCCAGCGTCACGATGTTGGCCCCGGCCAGGCCGGCGAGCAGGGCATCGAGGTCCGCACGCGAGATGCGGGTGTTGCCGCTCACCCCCACGCTCGACACGGCAAATACGCGCGCACGT
>JABFRY010000111.1 GCA_013140955.1 Acidobacteriota bacterium | reverse complement strand
GGACAGCGCACCCTGGAGGCGGTGGCCCCCGGGCTCGCCGCGTTCTGGACGCTATAATCGAGCGGTCCCCAGCACGGTTCCGGTTCCGTCCGCCGTCGTCGCGCGCCCGCCGCGGCGGTGACCCGATCGCGGGCCCGTCTCCGACACACGCCACACATGGACTACACACCGCAGGAACTCGACCGCAAATGGCAGGGCCGCTGGGCGGAGTCCCGCGCCTTCGAGACGGAGGTCGATCCGTCCAGGCCCAAGTTCTACTGCCTCGAGATGTTCGCCTATCCGTCCGGCCATGCCCACATGGGCCACGTCCGGAACTACAGCATGGGCGACGTGCTCGCGCGCATGAAGCGGATGCGGGGCTTCAATGTGCTGCACCCGTTCGGCTGGGACGCCTTCGGCCTGCCGGCCGAGAACGCGGCGATCAAGCACGGTGTGCATCCCGAGACCTCCACCCGCGGCAACATCGCGCACATGAAGGGGCAGCTCCAGCGCCTCGGCATCAGCTACGCGTGGGACCGGGAGCTGGCCACCTGCGACGCGGAGTACTACACGTGGAACCAGTGGCTCTTCATCCGCATGTTCGAGCGCGGCCTGGCCTACCGCCGGCGGTCGTCGGTGAACTGGTGCGGCAGCTGCAACACCGTGCTCGCCAACGAGCAGGTGGTGGACGGCGGATGCTGGCGGTGCGGCACCCCGGTCGAGACGCGCGACCTGGAGCAGTGGTTCTTCCGGATCACGGCCTACGCGGATGAACTGCTCGAGGAGACCCGTGCGCTCACGAAGTGGCCCGACAAGGTCCTCACGATGCAGCGCAACTGGATCGGGCGGTCCGAGGGCGCGCGGATCGCGTTCGCGCTCGCGCACGACCGCGCGGTGCCCATCGACGTGTTCACCACCAGGGTGGATACGATCTACGGCGCCACGCTGGTGGTGATTGCGCCAGAGCACCCGCTCGTGGCGCGGCTGGCCGACGAGTCGCCAGACCCGGCGGCCTTCCGTGCCGAGGTACAGGCATTCCGTCTCCAGGACAAGGCGGCGCGGATGAGCGGCGAGGTCGAGAAGCAGGGCTTCGACACCGGCGCGTGCGTGGTCAATCCCTTCACCGGCGAGTCGATCCCGGTGTGGGTGGCCAACTTCGTCCTCGGCGAATACGGCACCGGGGCCGTGATGGCCGTGCCGGCACACGATCAGCGCGATTTCGAGTTCGCGACCCGCTACGGGTTGCCGATCAGGCGCGTCATCCAGCCTGATGCGGACGGGGACGCACACGTCGAGGCGACCGGCCCGCTGACCGAGGCCTTCGTGGACGACGGGGTGCTCGCGGCTTCCGGGCCCTTCACCGGTCTGGCGTCGGAGGCCGCGCGCGCGGCGATGACGCAGCACGCGGCCACGCAGGGGTTCGGCGAGGGCACCATCCAGTTCCGCCTGAAGGACTGGGGCATTTCGCGACAGCGGTACTGGGGCACGCCGATTCCCATGATCTACTGCGAGCGCGACGGCATCGTGCCCGTGCCCGACGACCAGCTGCCGGTGGAACTGCCGGCCGTGACCCACTTCACCGGCCGGGGCGATTCGCCGCTCGCGCAGCTGCGCGAGTTCGTCGACGTGCCCTGTCCGACCTGCGGGGGGCCTGCCCGGCGGGAAACCGACACGATGGACACCTTCGTGGACTCGTCCTGGTATTTCTACCGCTTCGCGGATCCGCGCAATGCGCGCCAGCCGTTCGATCCGGCGGTCGTGAAGTACTGGCTGCCCGTCGACTTCTACGTCGGCGGCGTCGAGCACGCCATCCTGCACCTGATCTATTCGCGCTTCTTCGCGCGCGTCTTCCGGGACCTCGGGCTGGTGGATCACAGCGAGCCCTTCACGCAGCTGCTGACCCAGGGCATGGTGCTCAAGGACGGCGCGGTGATGTCGAAGTCGAAGGGCAACGTCGTCGACCCCGACCAGATGCTGCAGAAATACGGCGCGGATGCCCTGCGCCTGTACGTGTTGTTCGTGGCGCCGCCCGAAGGCGAAATCGAATGGACGGACACCGGCCTGGAGGGCAGCTTCCGCTTCCTCGCCCGTACCTGGCGGTTCGTCGATCACTGGTGCGACCGCCTGGTGGCGGCAGACGCAGGCGCGGCCGCGGGCATCGAGGGCCTCACCGAGGGTGAGCGGGCCCTGCGCCGGAAGACCCACGACACGATTCGGCGTGTCACGGCGGACATCGAACAGCGCCAGCAGTTCAATACGGCCATCGCCGCGATGATGGAGCTGGTCAACGACCTCTACGCGTTTGGCGACGCCACCGTCACGGGCGCGCCCGGTCGGCGCCACGAGGGGGCCCTGGCCGACGAGCGCCCGCAGGCCATCGCGGTCGTGGCGGAAGCCGTCGATGCCCTGGTGCGCCTGCTGTCGCCGTTCGCCCCCCACATGGCGGAGGAGATCTGGGAACGGCTCGGCCACGCCGGCGGGCTGTCGGCGGCCACCTGGCCGTCGTTCGACGAGGCCGTCGCCCGCGCCGATTCGCTCGTCATCCCGGTCCAGGTGAACGGGAAGCTGCGCGGGCGACTCACGGTACCGGCCGGCACGCCCGAGGCCGAACTCGAGCGGCTGGCGCTGGCCGATCCGGCGGTGCAGCCGCACCTGGCCGGCCGGACCATCCGGAAGGTCGTGGTCGCCAGCGGTCGGATGGTGTCGGTCGTCGTGCAGTAGAGGAGGCCTGATGCAGCGTGATGCCCGGCTGGTCGTGATGACGGTGGTGCTGCTGGCCGCGGGCGCGTCGCTCGGGTGCGGATACGCGCTGGCGGGCCGCGGCTCGTTCCTCCCCGCGGACATCCAGGTCGTGGGTGTGCCCCCGCTGCAGAACCGCAGCACGTTCCTCCAGGTGGAGGAGGTGCTCACCGAGAAGCTGCGCGCCGAGCTGATCGGGCGCGGCAAGTACACCGTCGTGGCCGATGCCGACCCGGCCGACGCCGTACTGACGGGCGAGGTCACCTCCATCAGCGTGCAGCCCACCGGCGTCAACGAGCAGCAGCTCGCCTCGCGCTACCTCTTCACCGTGCTGATGAAGGTGGCGTTCACCGACACGCGGTCAGGCGACGTGATCTGGTCCAACGAGGCGCTCAGCTTTCGCGAGGAATACGAGC
This sequence comes from Acidobacteriota bacterium, assembly GCA_013140955.1. Classification (GTDB taxonomy): domain Bacteria; phylum Acidobacteriota; class Vicinamibacteria; order Vicinamibacterales; family UBA2999; genus JABFRY01. The sequence continues at coordinate 670 of JABFRY010000111.1, read as the reverse complement.
TGGCGTCGCGGGGCGGCACCGCGCTCGACGGGTCGGCGTTCCTGGATCAGGAGCGCAACTCGTTCGACCGCATCGCCACCGACATCGCCAGGACCGTGATCACCTCGATCCTCGAGACGTTCTAGTGCCGCTCCCATGCCGACGCTGAGCCTGGCCGCGCTCCGGACGGAGCTTGCCTCCGGCGAACTCAGCCCCCTCTACGTCCTCACCGGTGGCGACGACCTCGAGAAGCTCGCCGTGGCGAGCGAGTTCGCCGAGACCGTGGACGAGGGCCTCCGTGCGTTCAACGTCGAGCGCCTCCACGGCGCCGAGACGGACGTCGACCAGGTGGCCACGGCCGCGGGCCTCTTTCCGATGCTGTCTCCACGCCGGATCGTGATCGTGCTGGAGGCCGAAAAGCTCCTCGTGCCGAAGCGCGAGAGCCGCGCGGCCGAGGCCGAGCAGGCCCGTCTGGAGGCGCTGCTGGCCGATCCGCCTGCCACCACCACGCTCGTCTTCGTGAGCGGGCCCCTCGACCAGCGCCGGCGCGTGGTGAAGCGGCTCCTGCACGACGCGAAGGTCGTGGACTGCGGCACGGTGGCGGATGCCGCGTCGGCGGAGCAGTGGGTGCGGGCGCGTGCCGCGCGCGACGGCGTGCCCCTGCAGCCGGCCGCGGTGCGCGCGCTGGTGG
>JABFRY010000052.1 GCA_013140955.1 Acidobacteriota bacterium | reverse complement strand
GCTCACGACGGGCAGCTCCTTCGATGCCTCGGTTGTGCGCCTGAACGTCCCGGTGGCACGGCTCGCCGATGGCCTGGCGCTGATGGCCGACGTCGCGCTGCGACCCACCTTTCCCGAGGCCGACGTCGAGCGGCTCCGCCAGGAGCGTCTCACGGCGCTCCTCCAGGCACGCGACGACGCTGGTTCGATCGCGGGCATCGCGTTCTCGAGGTTCGTCTTCGGGCCCGACCACCGGTTCGGCACCGGTCCGGGCGGCAACGAGCAGACCATTCCCGGGCTCACGCGCGAGGACCTGGTGGCGTTCCACCGCCGCGCGTACCAGCCCGACAACGCCACGCTCGTCGTGGTGGGCGACGTCGAGGCCGATGCGCTGATGGAGCAGCTCGAGCGCGCCTTTGGCGGCTGGCGCGGCACGGCGCCTGTCGTGCGGGCTGCCATCCCCGAGGCGCCCTTGCCGAACGGCCGCATCCGCCTCATCGACAAGCCCGGGGCGGAACAGTCACAGATCCGCATCGGCCGGCCGGCGGCCGCGCGCTCGACGCCCGACTACTACGCGCTGCAGGTGCTCAACACGGTGCTCGGCGGGGCGTTCTCGTCGCGGCTCAACCAGAACCTGCGCGAGGAGCACGGCTACGCCTACGGCGCGGGCTCGGTGTTCGACTTCCGCAAGGCCACCGGGCCCTTCGTGGCGTACGCGGCCGTGCAGACGGACAAGACCGCCGAGTCGCTCCAGGAGTTCTACAACGAGTTCAGGGCCATCACCGAGCCGGTGCCTGCCGAGGAACTCGAGCGGGCCAAGAACTACCTGGCGCTGAGCTTCCCCTCGCAGTTCGAGACGCTCACCGACCTCACCGGCCAGCTCCAGGATCAGGTGGTGTACGACCTGCCGGCCGACTACTTCGAACGCTACGTGAGCCGCATCGAGGCCGTCACGGCCGCCGACGTGCAGCGCGTGGCCCGCGAGTACATCACGCCCGGCCGTTTCGCCGTGATCGTCGTGGGCGACCGCGCGCGCGTGGAGGCAGGGCTCCGCGCGCTGCAGCTGGGCGAGGTCGAGACCCTGACGGTGGACGAGGCCTTGCCGCGATGAGCATCAGCATCACGATGGAGGAGCTCCTCAACTGGACGGACCACGAGCGGGCCAGGTGGCGGGAGTGGCTCGGCGCCGACGCCGACCGGCTCGACATTCCGTGCCAGCGTGAGGGACGCCTGACCACGGTGTGGAGCGTCCTCGACCACATCTTCCTCGTGGAACGCCGGCACCTGGCGCGGCTCGAGGGCGGCCTTCCGCCCGAGTCCACGGGCGTGAAGCACGGCGACGTGGAGGCGCTCTTCGACTACGCGGACCTCGTGCGCGCCGATTTCCGCGAGTACCTGGCCGAGATGGACGGTGAGGACGCGGCCGAGATCCTCACGTTCCAGGTGTCGAGCGGTCCGCTCGTCACCTCCAAACGCAAGCTGGCCCTGCACGTGGTGATGCACGAGGTGCGGCACATGGCCCAGGTGGCGCTGGCCGTGCGCCTGGCCGGCCACGAGCCGCCGGGACGCCACGACCTGGCGTTCCTGCCCGCCATGACGTAGCGCGACCTGCGCCGGTCTACGCGACCGGTCTTAGGTACCCGACGGCCCCGAACGGCCGGCCGTGTCGTCCGGCCGCGGCGCGTCGTCTGGCCGCGGCGTGTCGCCCGGCTGGGACGTCTGCGCAACGCTCAGCTCAGCACCTGAGGACGTCCTCCCCGCGTCGCCCGAGGGGCTCACGGCAAACGGCCGGCTCGCTTCGCCGAAGTAGAGCGACATGTGCGGGAACGGGATCTCGATGCCCTTGGCATCGAAGGCCTTCTTGATGCGGCGACGCAGCTCACGGGCCACGGCCCACTGCTGCAACGGCACCGTCTTGAGCCGGATCTTGATGGTGACCGCGGAGTCGGCGAACGCGTCCACGCCCAGTACTTCCAGCGGCTCGAGCACCATCGCTCCCCACTCCGGCTCCTCCTGCAGCGTGGCCGCCACGTCCTTCAGCACCACGACCACGGCATCGGTATCTTCCTTGTAGGCCACGCCGATCTCGAGCAAGGCGTAGGAGTAGTCCTTGGTCTTGTTGGCAAGTGTCGTGATCGACCCGTTGGGAAACACGTGGACGGTGCCCTCGAGGTCGCGCAACACGATGGTCCGCAGCTTGATGGCCTCGACCAGGCCGCCCGTGCCGTTGATGACCGCCACGTCGCCGACGCGCACCTGGTTCTCGAGGATGAGGAAGAAGCCCGAGATGAGATCCTTCACGAGCGTCTGCGCGCCGAAGCCGACGGCCAGTCCGAGAATGCCCGCCCCGGTGAGCACGGGCATGATGTCCACCTGCAGCTCGCGCAGCACCATCAGGATGGCCACGGCCGTCACGAGCGTCGTCAGGCCGTTCTGGACCAGACGGCTGAGGGTGCGGGCGCGCCTCACCATCTCGAGCGCGTCGCCGGACACGTCGCTGCCGAGCTCGGCCTCGAGCCGCGCGGCGGCCGAGGCGATGACGCGTATCAGCAGATACGTGAGCAGACCGATGATCAGGATGCGCAGGCCCGACCCGAGCAGCCAGTTCGTGAAGACCGCCGGGGAGAAGCGTTCGCCGAGTTCGACGCCGGCCACGCCCACGGCCGGCACTGCCAGTGCGGCAAACGCGGCGACGAAGGCAACGAGGCGCGTGATGCGGATGGGGCGCCTGACGATCGGGCTGCTCAGGTCCATCTGCCGCACGTCGCCGCCGTGGATGCCCACGAGCACCATCCGGACACCGCGGGCCACGATCTCGGACACCAGATAGGCAAGCGCCGCCGCCAGCGCCAGGGCGAGCACCAGCGTCAGGACTTCAACGTCCGGTCCGAGCATCGATTCGAGCATCGTGTCCTCCTGAGATGCGCCGGGTGGTGTGCCGCGGGGGCCTCACCGCCGCCGCAGGTCGAACGGCGAGCCGTGTCGGGCCGTGGTGTGCGCGCCCACGGCCGTGGGCGGGCTCCTCAGGACAGGGCTTCGAAGATGCCGGTATCCCGGTTCTTGCGCACCCCGTCCCAGGGGAAGTGCCGGCCGTTCATGGCCACCCACACCCCGGGCGGCAGCAGCTGCGCGTACGAGAGCGCGCTGCCGAGATTGAAGAGCCCATCGGAGCTGCCAAACGCGTAGGGCACCATCGCCCCCGTCAGCACGATGGTCTTGTCGGAGACGCCCGCGGCCAGCGCCGCCGCCGTCTCCACCATGGTATCCGTGCCGTGTGTCACCACGATGCGCGCCTCCGCGCACTCCCGGCACTGGCGCACGATCAGCGCCCGGTCCTCGGCGGTCATGTCGAGGCTGTCCACCATCATCAGCGTGCCGATGGACACGGCCACGTGCGAGCGGCCGAGGCGGAGCATCTCCGGCAGGTGGCTCTCACCGAACGCCAGCCGCCCGCCGATCTCGTCGTAGGTCTTGTCGAAGGTCCCGCCGGTCACGAAGATGCGAATCATGGGCCCGAGCCGCCTCCTACCTTAACCCGGGGCGCATCCGCCCCGCACCCGTTCGCCGCGCACCCGTTCGCCGCGACGGTTGCGGCGGGCGTGACGTGTCCGGCCGGCGTGACTCGTTCGCGCCGGAAGGCGCTGCGGTGGCCGGCGCAGACCCTCGACGCTCGGGTCGCTCATCGCCTCCGTGAGCGCTCAACCGAGCGGACGCCCTGGGCCACCTCGCGCCTTCGCGCAGCCATGTCGGCGCGACTCGACACGCCGGCCGGACACGTCACGCCCGCCACGTTGTCGCCTGGCGCCACGAGTGCCGCGCCGGCCGCGCC
>JABFRY010000368.1 GCA_013140955.1 Acidobacteriota bacterium | reverse complement strand
GTGCGCACCATCGCGGGGACGATGGCGCTGCACGTCGAACTCGAGCACCGGCTCGCGGCGTTCAAGCGCACCGAGGCGGCGGTGGTCTTCCAGAGCGGCTTCACGGCCAACGCCGGCACGGTCGCCGCGCTCCTGGGACGCGACGACGTCATCGTGTCCGACGCGCTCAACCACGCGAGCATCATCGATGGCGCGCGCCTGAGCCGCGCGACCATCAAGGTCTTTCCCCACCGCGACGCGGGCGCGGCGCGGCGGATTGTCGAAGGCCTGCCGCGAGGCGGGAAGACGCTCCTCATCACCGACGGCGTTTTCAGCATGGACGGCGATCTCGGCGCGCTTGCCGACCTGTGCGACGTCGCCGATGCGCATGGCTGCATCATGATGGTGGACGACGCGCACGCCAGCGGGGTGTTCGGCCGCCAGGGTCGCGGCACGATCGATCACTTCAATCTGCACGGGCGGGTGGACGTGCAGGTCGGCACCCTGTCGAAAGCGTTCGGCGTGCTGGGTGGCTACGTGGCAGGGTCCCGGGCGCTCGTCGAGTACCTGCACCACCGCGCCCGCCCCTTCCTCTTCTCGACCTCGCACCCTCCGGCTGTCGCCGCTGCCTGCCTGGCCGCCCTGGACGTGCTCGAGACCGAGCCCGTGTGGATGGAGCGCCTGTGGCAGAACACGCGGTTCTTCAAGTCCGGTCTCGCGCGACTGGGGCTCGACCTCGGCGCCAGCGAGAGCCCGATTACCCCGGTCATCGTGGGCGATGGGGGCCTCGCGATGTCGTTCTCCGACCGCCTCTTCGCCGAGGGCGTGTTCGCCCAGGGCATCGCGTTTCCCACGGTCCCGCAGGACAGGGCCCGGATTCGGACCATCGTGACCGCCACGCACACCCAGGACGAGCTGCAGTTCGCCCTCGAGGTGATCGGCCGGGTTGGTGCCAGGCTCGGCATCGTCCGATAGGGCCGGCATGCACCGGCCTGGCCGACCGGAACTGGCCAGACGGAACTGGCCATGCGGAACTGGCCGAGGCTGCGGGCCGACGATGACGCGCACGCCCGAATGACGTGTAATCTACCCAGGGCCCGTTGCCGCGTACGGGGTCGCAGCCCACGGAAGACGACAGGGAGAGCCGACATGCGGAGACTCACGCTCGTGGCGGCGCTCGCATCCCTGCTGCTGGCACCGAGCCTGGTCCACGCCCAGACGCCCGACGATGGCCTGCCGCAGTTCCTCAGCCGTATCGAGGCCCTGCTACGCGACTCGGACGGCGACGGCCTGGCCGCGCTGGTCTCCCCCTTGGCCGCCCCGGACGTCACGGCCTTCACGTCTGCCCTCATCGGCCCCGGTGTATCGCGCGCCGTCGTCAAGGAGCGCGACCGGCTCCCCCTCGAGGGCGCGCCCGCGGGTGAGGGCTACAGCCTGATCGTGGAACTCTTCACCGAGACGGCAGATCGTGCACGGATCGTCACGGCGCGGCTGGACGTCCGGCGCCCGCCCGCCAGCGACACGAACATCTGGCGCATCCAGGGCGGCGAGCAGCTCACCTCGGTCGAGGGCCTGTACAGGCTTCGGGTGGATGAGACCACGCAGTTTGCCGCCCGTGAACTCGTCGTCGAATCGGAGGACCTGCGTCTGACGCTACACGAGGGCACCGTCTTCCAGATCGACAGCTCCGACGGCGTGACCGGCCTCGTCCTGCTCGGTCAGGGCGAGATGCGATTCTCGCCGGCGCCGGAGACGGAGAAGGGTCAGCTGCGGATCTTCGCCGGCGCCGAGGTGCTGGTGACGCCCTTCGAGTCTGCATTCGTCCGCTTCAGCCCCACGGAGCTCGCCGAGCGCTTCGGCACGATGCGCCTGCAGGAGGTCGCCGTCGATCCGAGATTGCTCGCGACGGCCCAGGACATCTTCGCCGAGGAGTCACCGAAGTCCTACAGCCTGGATCTCAGCGATCTCAGCCGGGAGGTGTGGTACCTCATGCCCCAGACCGGCGACTTTCTCGCCGACGTGCGGACGCGACGTCACGGCGTCCTGACCTACAGCAAGGGGTTCGGGCAGGCGGAGGACATCGCGGTCTACGACCGGACGCGGCGACGGACGATCGCGCTCTACGCGTCCGCCGAGCGCCTGGCGACGCGCGGGCGCTTCTTCAGCGAGGACGACTTCACCGACTACGACATCGTGGACTACGCGCTCGATGCGAGCATCGCACCCGATCGCCAGTTCATCGACGGCCGGGCGCGCATGACGCTCCGCATCAAGACCGACGCCCTGTCCACGCTGACGCTGCGACTGGCCGAGAACCTGGTGGTGACGGGCCTCGCGAGCACGGAGCACGGGCGTCTCCTTTATATCCGCGTCAGGAACCAGAACAGCCTGGTCATCAACCTGCCCGAGATGCTGCGGGCGGGGTCCGAGCTCACCCTGCTCGTGCGCTACTCGGGCCGTGTGGATTCGGAGGTGGCCGTGCCCGGGGCGGGCGAGTCTGCCGACGCGCAGGTTGTGGGCGACACCACGCTGGCCCTGCTCCCCGAGCCCTACTTCCTGCTGAGCAATCAGACATTCTGGTATCCCCAGGCCCCGTACTCCGACTACTCGACGGCCACTTTGCGGATCACGGTGCCCGACGGCTACGGATGCGTCGCGAGCGGGGAACTCAGCGGCTCGTCCGACCTGAGCCTGCAGGACCTGCTGGCCCCACGGTTCGCCGGACGCCCGTATGTCTTCCGCGCCACGCGACCCATTCGCTACTTCTCGGTGGTCATCAGCCGCTTCGTGGACGCGGGCTCTGCGGTCGTCGATCTGCCGCGTCCGCCCGAGTCCGACCAGGGCGCACCGAGGACCATGGTGCTCGACGCGGTGCAGGCAGGGCCGGGCCCCGAGCAGCTCCAGCTGTCGGCGGAGGCGAATCCCCGGCAGGTGGGACGGGCGCGGGAAGCCCTCGACGAGGCGTCGGCCATCATGACGTTCTACACGTCGCTGGTCGGGGAAGCGCCGTACCCCGCACTGACGCTGGCCATGGTGGAGAGCGATCTGCCCGGGGGTCACAGTCCGGGCTACGCGGCACTCGTGCACAACACGCTGCCCTCCACCCCGATCGTCTGGCGGAACGACCCGGCAGCCTTCTCGGGGTTCCGCGAGTTCTTCGTCGCGCACGAACTCGCGCACCAGTGGTGGGGGCAGGCCGTGGGATGGAAGAACTACCACGAACAGTGGCTCAGCGAAGGCCTCGCGCAGTACTTCGCGGCGCTCTACGCGGAGAAGGCGCACGGGGAGAACACGTTCGAGGACATGCTGCGCCAGTTCCGACGGTGGTCGCTCTCCGAGTCGGATGAAGGCCCGGTGTACCTGGGCTACCGACTGGGCCACATCCGGGACGATCCGCGGGTCTTTCGCGCGCTCGTGTACAACAAGGGCGCCGCGGTCCTGCACATGCTCCGCCGTCTCATCGGCGACGAGGCCTTCTTCCGGGGCATTCGCCTGTTCTACGCCGAGCAGCGATTCCGCAAGGCCGGCACCGACGACCTGATTCGCGCCTTCGAGGAAGCCAGCGGGCGCTCCCTCGACGCGTTCTTCGAGCAATGGATCTTCGGCTCGGACCTGCCGCAGGTACGGTACCGGGTCGAACGCACGGCCGGCGAGGTCCTCGTCACCTTCCAGCAGGACGGGGCGGTGTTCGAGCTGCCGGTGACGGTCACCCTCACCTACACCGATGGCCGCGTCGAGCACGTCGTCGTCCCCGTGAACGAGGCGACGGTGGAACGCCGCATCCCCGCCTCGGGCACCGTCCGGCGGGTCCAGGTGAACCGCGATTCGGC
>JABFRY010000486.1 GCA_013140955.1 Acidobacteriota bacterium | reverse complement strand
GCCCGCGCCCGTCAGACGAGCAGGGCGCCGGCCACGAGCGCGAGGCCCAGCACGAGCAGCCAGAGCGCCAGCGGACTCGACCCGGGGAACTCTGCGGTGCCGTCGTCGTGACCGGCCATCACCACCCGGCGCTCGGCCACGAGCGCGGCGGCCACCGCGGCCAGGAGGGCCAGCCAGCCGGCGCCCAGCACGAGGCGCGCCGGCATCAGCAGCGTGGGCAGGCGGAACCCCAGCACCAGCACCGAGAGCAGCCAGCACAGGAGCGCTGCACCGGCATGCAGGCGCAGCCGCATCACCTCCCGGTCCACCGCCTGTCGGCGACGCTCGAGCCGCATGGCCTGTTCGGCGCGCCGGCGCTCCTCCTCGAGGTGCTCGCGTTCCAGCTCCAGGCGGCGGTGGTCGCGGTCGAACGCCTCCTGCAGGGCGGCCACCACCACGCCCGCGATGCGCGACTCCATGGGCTCCAGGGCTCCACCGCGACCGCGCGTCCCCGCCAGGGGCGACGTCCCGGCCACGGGCTGCGCCTCGCCCGCCGACTCGCCAGACGGATCGCCCTTCCCCGTGAAGCGGCGTGCGGCATCGGCCAGCATCAGCACCGCATCCATGGCCCGCAGCGCCGCACCCAGGCTGATCATTGGCGCCTTCCTTTCATCGGCCGGTGACGGTGGAGCCGAGCCAGGCCTGGCGGAACGCGCGCTGCGCGTCGGTCAGCGACTGGCCGGCATTCTCGGCGGGCACCAGTTCGATTCGCGTGTCCTCGACGAGCCGGACCACGGCACGACGGCGTTCGCCGCGCCGCTCGAACACCACAGCCAGCTCGTCTCCCGGCCGCGCGTTGCGGATGGCCCGGTCCACGTCGCCCCCGGTGCTCACGGTCCCCGGCCCGAACTCGAGGATCAGGTCGTCCCGCTCCAGACCGGCGTCGTAGGCGGGCGAGCCGAACGGCACGCTGGCGGTCACGCGCACCTGGCCGCCCGCGTTCTGCACGACGAGGGCGCCCGCGGTGGCCTGTCCCGGCGCCACGGGCCGCGCGACGATGCCGGCACGGTCGAGGAGTGCGGCGTAGTCCACGGCGTCGCGCCCGCGGATATAGCGCGCGAAGAAGTCGCGGGCGAACGTGGCATCGCCCGCCACTTCGGCCAGCGTTCGCTCCACGTCGTCGAGGGTGTAGGGCTTGTCCACCGTGCCCGGCCGCGAGCCGCCCGGCGCGCCAAACTCCCGCCAGAGTGCCTGCATGAAGAGATCGAGCGTGGTGGCCCCATCCGAACGACTACGGAGTTCGAGGTCGAGCCCGAGGGCGATCGCTTCGCCCCACGTGTAGTAAGACAGGAAGGTGTTGCCGAACACCGTGCGGTCGAGCCACGTCGCCGCGTCGGTGAAGGCGGCGAACTGGCTCATCTCCACGGCACTGCGCACCTGGCGCCCGGGGGCGGCCACCACGGCATTGATCGTTCCTGCCAGTTCGTCGAGCAGCTCCCGCAGCGAGGTGAGATCCGCCCGGTGCTGCACGAGCGGGCCGTAGTAGCTCGTGAAGCCTTCGGCCAGCCACAGCTCGCCGGACACGTTGGCGCGCTCGAGGTCGAAGGGTTCGAGCGACCGCGGACGGATGCGCTCCACGTTCCACGCATGCACGAACTCGTGGGCAATCGTGTCCACGAGCCCTCCGCGGTTCGACCGGATCGCGGAGGCGGACGTCAGGATGGTGCTGTTGCGGTGCTCCATGCCGTCGCCGCTGGCCCACGGCAGGTAGTCGGCGATGAACGTGTAGGTGTTGCCCTCGAAGCGGGGAAACTCGCCGAACACGCCTGCGGTCTCCACCACCACGCGGCGCGCGTCGGCGGCAAGGGCGTCCATGTCGGCGTCGCTGCCGAGGTGATGGACGGCCAGCCGGAACGTGGGTGCGCCCGGGGTGTCCGACACGGTGAACGTGCGCAGCGCGATGTCGCTGAACTCGGACGGGCTGTCCATGAGGTACGCGAGGTTCGGCGCGGAGAACGTGAGCGGCGAGGGCCCTGGCAGGAGCTGGGTGGCCACGCGCCACGACGCCCCCTCCGGCGGCACGAACTCCACGGTCGCCTCGCGCGCCTCGAGGCCGCGCCCCCAGACGAGGGCCGCCGGCATGTTCACGTGGGCATGCGTCGAGTCCACCCCCAGGTAGGTGCCGTCCACGCGGTCGCCGAACACGCGGTAGCTGAGGCGCACGGTGCCGTCGTGGCCGGCCACCGTCCACGCGTTCACGTCACGCACCTCGGCGGGCAGTGGGCGGCCGGCACCGTCGGTGGCGGCCATGCCGAACACGTTCTTGGCGAACTCGTGCAACGCGTAACGGCCGGGTGAGGATCGGCTCATACGCACGTCGAGGGGCTCGGCGGGCAGGTCGGTGAAGGTCACCTCCACCTGCATCCAGCGGTGCTCGGGCGCCGGGAACGAGAGCCGGTAGGCCACCGGCGCCTGCGCGGAGGCGAACGGCACGACGCCGACGAGCAGGAACAGGGCCAGCACGGCCCGGAGAATCGGGCGCATGGGTGCTAGGATACTCTGGCGTCGACGCATGTCCGATCTCATTGCGCTGGATATGGCCATCCTCCTGCCAGCGGAGGTGTACGACGCCGCCGTCGACCTGAGTGCCTCGCTCGACCCTGCCGAGTCGCAGGGACTCCGGCTGAGCGACCTGCACGTGCCGCACGTCACCCTCACGCAGCAGTTCGTGCGGAAGGAGGCCGTGGACGACCTCTGGGCCCGGCTGACCCACGCCATCTCGCTCCAGGAACCCTTCACCGTCCGCGTCACCGGCGGCAGCCGCGGCACGAGTTCGGTGTGGATGGCCGTGGAGCGCAGCCCGGCCCTGGTGCGGCTGCACGAACGGCTGATGGCCGTCATGGGCGACTTCGAGCAGGTCCGCGGCGAGCCGGAGGCCTTCTACGGCCGCAACGCCCGGCCGGAGGACCTGCAGTGGGTGTCACGGTATCGGGTCGAGGCGAGCTTCGGCGCCTACCAGCCCCACATCACGCTCGGCCATGCGACCGCCGTGCCCGACGTGGAACCGATGGAGTTCGAAGCGCGCACCGTGGCGGCCTGCCACCTGGGGCGCTTCTGCACCTGCCGCCGCACGCTGCGTCGCTGGCGCCTGAAGCGGCTCGGCGAGGACGCCGACTAGCGCGATTTGCGCGTCGGTGTCGCGCGCCATCCCGGTCCTCCGGCGCGACGCCGTGGGAAAACGATATGCCAGACTGCCGCTGTCACGGCGTGCGCAAGTCGGACCGGGACGGCGTGCGACACCGACACGCAAATCGCATTAGTCTGGCCCTGCGACCGAAGCCCGCAGCGTCGCGCTCGCGTTGGTCAGGGCCGCGGGGCCACACCGACACGCAGCCCGACTAGCCGGGCGACGCCGGCTGAGCGACGAGTGGCAACGGGCGCCCCGTGGCGTAGCGACGGATGGTTGTGAGCACGACGTCGGTCATCATGTCCACGAACAGCGGGTCGTCGTTGACGGCGTCGGCCCGCGCCATCGCCAGCCCGATCTCGCGGGCCACGTCGGCCGCGGCCTGGTCCAGGTCGTACAGCACCTCGATGTGGTCGCAGACGAAGCCGATCGGGCAGAGCACCACCGCCTCGATCCCTTCGGCGCGCGCCAATCGCAGGTAGTCGCCGATATCGGGCTCGAGCCAGGGATCCCCGGGGCGACCGCTGCGGCTCTGGTACACGAGCGCCCAGTCGCTGATGCCGAGCCTCGCGGCCACCTCGGTCGCCGTCTCGCGCAGTTGCGCCTGATACCGCACGGCGCCGGTCATCGATTCGGGGATGCTG
>JABFRY010000257.1 GCA_013140955.1 Acidobacteriota bacterium | reverse complement strand
CTGCTGGCCGTGACCATCCCCGAACGGGCGGGCGCCTTCCGGGCGTTTTGCGCCGCCATCGGCCGCCGGGTGGTCACCGAGTTCAACTACCGGCTCAGTGGTCGCGAGCAGGCCCATATCTTCGTGGGGCTGGCCACCCAGTCGCGCGCGGATGGCCGGGCCCTGGTCGACGAGCTGAACGCCGCCGGCTGGAACACGGTGGACCTCACCGACAACGAGATGGCCAAGCTGCACGTGCGGCACATGGTGGGCGGCCGCGCGCCCGGCGTGCGTCACGAGCGCCTGTGCCGGTTCGAGTTTCCGGAGCGTCCCGGCGCCCTGCTCACCTTTCTGGACACCCTGGGCGGCCGCTGGAACATCAGCCTGTTCCACTACCGGAACCACGGGGCCGACTTCGGGCGGGTGCTGGCCGGCCTGGAGGTGGAGGACGCCGACCTGCCGGCCCTCGACGCCTTCCTCGAGTCGCTCGGCTATCCCTACACGCGCGAATACGACAACCCCGCCTACCAGTTCTTCCTCGGCTAGGGCGCCTCACCGCCCTTCGCGCCTGGCACCGGGCGGCCAGGCTGGCGCCGAGGCCTGTGTGTCTGGTCCGGGGCCGTCCGTGACAGGACCGGCGGGCCGTCCGTAACAGGCTGGGAGGCTCCGCCGGCTGCCGCAGCGCCCTCGATGGGCCCTCGACCGCCCCTCGATGGCCCCCCACATTTGGTGTGCACGGAGGGGGGCTACCTCAACAGGAAGTTGAGGTAAAGTATTGGGCGGTTTGCCCGATAAGCCGGTCGCTGAGCTGGACCCTGCTCACGGCGAGATTCGGGCGGCCGGCAATCGCACTTCCATGATGTTCATCTTTCTCGCGCGTGAGGCCGCTTCGGTGGTCTCACACACGCCGGTACGCCGGTGACGTCTGCGCGTCTGGACACGCATCGGCTGCGGCAGTACCTGTCTGCCCGCGTGCGCGCGCTGGATCTCTACGTCGCCCTGGTGATCGCGCTGGGCGCGGTGGCGCTCGTGTCGTCACTGTTCACGCTGCGATCGGGCGCCGTCCCCATCGAGTCGTTCCTGTTCGTGCTCGTGGGCCTTGTCGCCGGCCGCTACGCCGTGAAGCTGCCCGGCCTGAGCATCCTGGTCTCGGCATCCGACACGTTCTTCATCGCGGCCGGTCTGCTCTTCGGACCGGCGCCCGCGTTCATCGGCCTCGCCACCGACAGCGCCACCGTGACCTGGCGCCGCAATCTCACCTTCCGGCAGTTCCTCTTCAATGCGTCGGCGCCCGCGTTCTCGCTGTGGGTGGCGTTGCAGGTGTTCTTCACCACGGCGAAAACCGGTCCGGTCATGGGCACCACCGTGCCGGTCATCGGCCTGATGATGCCGCTGGCGGTGATGACCATCACCTACTTCGTCCTCAACTCCAGCCTCACCGCGTTCGTCATCGCCCTGAGCACACGGGCGACGCACGGGGTGTCGAGCGGCCTGTGGCTCCGCTTCGCGCGCGTGCTCGGCCAGTTCCGCATGGTGTCGCTCGTCACGGCGGGCGCCGCGTCGGCCGCGTTCTGCATGGTCATCCTGATCCAGCAGACCGGCCTGGTCGTCGGCGCCGCGGTCGTGACGCCGGTCGTCATCGTCTTCCAGCTGATGCTGCGGCTGCTCGTGGGACGCCTCGAGGATGCCGAGGCCCACAGCAAGGCGATGGACCAGCTGTACTTCCGCACCATCGAGACGCTGGCCACCGCCATCGAGGCCAAGGACGGCGTCACCCACGATCACATCCGTCGCGTGCAGACCTGGACGCTGGGGCTGGCGCGCAAGCTGGGCGTGACCGACGAACTCGAGCTGCGGGCCATCCAGGCCGCTGCGCTCCTGCACGACTTCGGCAAGCTGGTGGTGCCGCCCCACGTCCTCAACAAGCCGGGGAAGCTGACCGCGCAGGAAGAAGAGCTGATGCGGCAGCACGTGCAGCACGGCGTGGACCTGCTCGAGGCCATCGGGTTCCCGTATCCGGTCGTGCCCATCGTGGCGGCGCATCACGAGAGCTGGAACGGCACCGGGTATCCCAAGGGACTGGCCGGTGGGGACATTCCCCTCGGCGCCCGCATCCTGGCCGTGGTGGACTGCTTCGACGCCCTCACCTCCGACCGGCCGTACAAGAACGCCTGGTCCGAGGCCGACGCCATCGAGAAGCTGCTCGAGCGCCGCGGCACCATGTACGACCCGGCCGTGGTCGATGCCTTCCTCGCCGTGCGGAGCGACATCCTGCCCTCCACAGTGGTCCGCGAGTCGCCGCCGTCGCTCGTGCGCGTGCTTGCTCAGATCAACCGTGTGGCGGCCAACACCCAGACCGAGCACCTGCACGGCGCCGGTCACGAGCGGTCGGAGGAGCTGGCCACCCTGCGCATCCTCTCGCACGTGATGGGCAAGCCGCTGATGCACGAAGCCGGCGCCCTCATCACGTGGGTGCTCCGGCCCGAGCTGCCCAACGCCACCTATGTGTTCTACGTGGCGGATGCCGCGGCGGGCCGCCTCGAGGCCCGGTACGTGAGCGGCGCCCACGCCGCGGGTCTCGAAGCGCACACCGTGGGACTCGGCGCACGGGTCAGCGGCTACGCCGCCTCGTTCGGCCGCTCCGTGCTGAACGGCGACCCGAAGCTCGATCTCGGCGACGACACGCCGTTTGCCAGCGCGCTCAGCGTGCGGGTGATGGCGGGCGATCGCACCGGCGTGTTGACGGTGTATTCCACCGTCAGGAACGCCTTCTCCGCGCTCCACAAGGCCAAGCTCGAACTGGCCGGTGCCGACATCGGCCGCATCGTAGGGCTGGCCCTCGACGCAGAACTCGAGCGCCGCTTCGTGAACGACGTCGCCGAGGAGCGGACCGCCGACATGGCCCCCGACCCCGATCGCCGCAGCTTCCGCCGCCGCCTGCGCCTCGTCACGCCGCAGGACGACCCGGACAGCACGCTCGCCGACGACGTCGACGAAGTCGACGACTGACGCGCGCGTCCTCCCATCTCAGGTGAATAGCGCGATCAGCTCGGTGAGGGACCGCAGGCGCACGACGTCCGCATCGGGGTAGAGATCGTGCGGGTCGAGCAGCCGCGCATCGAGCCCGGCCTGCCGCGCGCCCACCACGTCCACGTGATACAGGTCGCCCACGTGCACGGCCGACTCCGGCGCGGCGCCCGCGCGCGCGAGGGCCAGGTGGAACAGGCGTGGGTCCGGCTTCTCCACGCCTTCGATGGCCGAGTCCACCACCACGTCGAAGTACGCCGACAGTCCGAGCCGATCGAGCAGGGCATGCAGCCGCCCGTTGGCGTTCGATACCACCACCATCGGCACGCCCCGGTCGTGCAGCGCGGCGAGCGCCAGCCGCGCGTCCTCCTCCACGTGCTCCCAGAGATTCGCGGTGGCGTGATACGCGTGCAGCTCGTCGAAGGGCCGCGCGTCCACCCCGGCGAGGTCCACGCCCGCCAGTTCCAGGGTGCGCGTGATGTACAGGTAGCCGCGTTGCGCGTCGTTGGACGTGCTGATCTGCCGCGGCGTGTCCAGGCCGCGGCGCACCGTGGGCTCCGCGCGGCGCAGCGCGTCGGCGTCCACGGCCACGCCGTACCGTCCGAACACCTCGGCGACGCGCGACCAGTTGGGGGAGATGAGCACGCCGCCCGCATCCAGGCAGAGCGTCGCGTACCGGCGGGACATGTGGGGCGATTATAGCGGGCCAGGTCGGCGGCGCCGGTCGGCGCGGCGTGGTAGCGTGTCCCTCGCATGACGCACGAGACGTTCATGGCGCTCGCCCTCGACGAGGCCCGCCGCGGCGGCGAGGCCGGAGAGGTGCCCGTGGGCGCCGTGGTGGTGGTGGGCGGCGCCGTGGTGGCACGGGCCTTCAACCAGCCAATCCGGACGTCGGACCCGACGGCCCATGCCGAAATCCTGGCCGTGCGCGAGGCCGGCCGGCGCCTCGGCAACTACCGCCTGACGGGCGCCACCCTGTACGTGACCGTGGAGCCCTGCCTGATGTGCGTGGGCGCGCTCGTCCACGCGCGGGTGCAGGAGGTGGTGTTCGGGGCCGCCGAGCCCAAAACGGGCGCGCTCGTCTCCACCGTGCGCGCCCTCGACACGCCCGGGCTCAACCACCGATTCACGGTCACGGGCGGCGTGCTGGAGGACGCGTGCCGCGATCTCGTCCAGGCCTTCTTCCGCCAGCGGCGGAGCGACGCCCGCGCCGTCCGCACGAGCGTGGCCGCCCCGGAGGCCGGGGAGGTATAATGCCCTGTTCGCGCCGCGCCCGCGGCGCCCGTGGCGGGTCGGGGTCCTCCCGGCAGCGCACGATCGGAGAGGTACCGAAGTGGTCGTAACGGGGGCGCCTCGAAAGCGTCTTGTCGGGTAACCGGCACGTGGGTTCGAATCCCACCCTCTCCGCCATCAATAAATCATTTCAGGTCAATAACTTACAGTCTGTAAATGGCTGAGCTGTACCTGTTTTGTACCCGAAGCCGCCACGTGGGTGGGTTTTCCACCCGCGGACCCGTCTGGTTATTGACGAATACACGGTATCCGTATACCGTGATGCCATGATCCAGTCGTTCGCGGACGCCGCCACCGCGGACCTGTTCGATGAGCGCAACAGCAAGGCTGCGCGGCGAGTGCCCCGCGACATCTGGCCCGCGGTGCATCGGAAGCTGACGATGCTCGACGCGGCGCACCGGCTCGACGACTTGGCCGCAGTGCCTGGGAACCGGCTGGAGGCGTTGGCCGGTGACCGGAAAGGGCAGCACAGCATTCGGGTCAACCAGCAGTACCGGATCACATTCAGATGGGAGGGGCACGATGCGCACGACGTCTGCTGCGAGGACTATCACTGAGAGCATCCCGCGACGTGCTGACAGCCTGGGACCCGCGGTTCACCCAGGCGAGATTCTGCTCGAGGAGTTCCTGCGACCGCTGGAGATGACCCAGTCCGCGGCGGCCAAGTCGCTCGGAATGTCTACGGTGCGCGTGAACGAGCTCGTGCGCGGCAAGCGCGGCGTGACAGCCGACACGGCGCTACGGCTCGCGCAGCTCTTCAAGACGACACCGCAGTTCTGGATGCACATGCAGGCGAACTTCGACCTGAAGGCGGCGATGGTGCGCCGGCGCGCGTTGAAACCGGCTTGAAAGCCTCAGGCCCGCTTCTGTAATT
Source organism: Acidobacteriota bacterium (assembly GCA_013140955.1). Taxonomy (GTDB): domain Bacteria; phylum Acidobacteriota; class Vicinamibacteria; order Vicinamibacterales; family UBA2999; genus JABFRY01. Next base: position 7,063 of record JABFRY010000257.1, on the reverse strand, counting down.
GGTGCTTCGGACGAGTACGCGACGGTCAGCGGTGCCTCAGCAAGGCGTCGATCACGGCCGTTCCGGGCAGCCCTCGGCGAAGCTGACGGTCACATTCAGCGGATCGCCCGTGGACGCGCCAGCGCCGAACCGCCACTGCAGCGCGGCGTCCCGAGCCGCCTGTTCCAGGAGTGGACGACCTTCAACGATCGCGACGTCGATGACGGCGCCGCTCTCCGGCTGAAGCCGGAGACGCATCCTGACGTCTCCGAAGACCCGGGCGGCCCTGGCAACAGGTGGAAAGACGGGCTGAACGAACTTTGTGAACGGAAGCGTCTCTCGCTCGCGAACCATCGGCGGCCGTGGGGCTCGCTGAGTGGGCGGCCCGTCGTAACCGGCGAGCACCTGTTGCCAGAAGGGCGGCCTGCACGTCGTGCGCCTACCCTTGTCACCCCAGCACATGTCCGCGTAGGCGCCGGCATAACGTCCACCGCGCATCGCCGCTGCCATCCTCGTCCCCTCGGATTCCTGCGCCTCGGGTGACGGTGAAAATGTCTCCACGCGCTCCCGAAGTCGCACGCCCATCCCGTACAGGTTGGCCACCACCGGATCGATGCGCTGAAGCCTGTTGGGATCAACCGGCGGTTTGCCGTCCCAATAGTCGAAGGTGAAGGAGCGCTCACGACCGTCGCACGTGGCGACGATGCGGTCGAAAAAGGTTCCGTACGGGATGCCATCCCTGATCATCGGGTGGTTCATCCGAGACCGACGAACCGCACGGCCGAATCGCTGCTGACCGACCTGGCACAGCGGCGCGCCAGCGAGCTCGTCGAGCGTCGTGAGAGGTAACGTCACCTCGTAGGACCGCATCGCCGAGATGCCGCATTCCTCGTTCACCAGCGTGAGTTGCGTCCACCGCACCGAGACACCCGTGTCTGCTCTCGTCGCCTCGAGAATGGTGAAGTCGCTGAGCGCGACGACGAAGGACTGCAGGCCGCTGGCCGCGTGCATCGGCGAGTGGCTGGCGAGCATAAGCAGCCCGGTGACGCTCGCCACGCCGGCGAAGTACAGTGCGCTGGTAGCGACGGCGCCACGAAGGCGATTCAGCACGGGCCGCATACGTCAGGGCATTATCCCATCTCGACCGTACGCTGACCTGCTGCCGTGCAGGCAAGCGCACGCGTCCGAAGGCGCTTTGCTTGTCAGCGGTTGTCGAGGGACGACCGCCAGCCTTTGTAAGGTTCTTCCCAATAGCCGCGTTCGAGAACAGGAGAGGGAGGATTGCCCTGTCCCTGTTCTGTACCTGATACTCAGGTTTCTAGAGGTTCTGGCGGGTTCTGGCGGTTCCGATCCGACGTAGATCGTTGAGGGGAGCGGGTCCTTCAGGAACGAATTCCACCCTCTCCGCCATCAACAAGGCATTCAGGCGATAGTTCACGAGGTGCTACGAGCGGATTGGCCACCATTGCGGTAGTTCGCCGCGGAACGAGCCGCTCACCCAGAGGTGCTGCGCGTGCTGGAGGGATCGTTCCGCGCCAAGGAGCCTCCCGACATTCGCGGTTCCGGGTATGTCGTCGAATCGCTCGAGGCAGCGCTCTGAGTCTTTCACAAGTCCGCGAGTTGTGAAGAGGCGGTGCTGCGCGCCGTGAATGTGGGGGACGATGCCGACGCGACCGGCGCCGTGTGCGGGCAACCGGCCGGGGCCTACTTCGGCGAAAGAGGGATACCGGAGCGGTTCATCGCCGGGCTCGCCGGCCTGGACATGTTGGAAGCCGCGCTCGCGAAGCTCGTGCCGTAGCCGGCACCGCTTGTGCCGCCCGAGACCGCCACGTCAAGGTGCCCACAAGGTTCGAGCACGTGGGCCGGTTGTCTGGGACAGGTAATATTTACGGCGGATGGAGTTGCAGGGCGGCAATCCACGCGAAGAACGTCTCCTGGATCGCAAGTGGCTCGTTGCACGAGCGCCTGCTCCGAGTGCAGGCTCGTGAGCGCCCGACGCTTCGATGCGAAGTTCGGGGCGAATCGGCTCGACGAGTTGCCCCGGGCCCCAGGCGTCTACGAGTGGCTCGGGCCCGCCGAAGAGACGCTCTATGTCGGCAAAGCCGCAAACCTGCGCGACCGTCTCCGCCAATACAGGAACGCGAGGCGGACGAAGGCCCACCGCAAGATGCGGGAGTTGGTCGCGGCCGCGAGCGGCTTGCGCGTGCGTTCGTGCGAGAGCGATCTGGCCGCGCAGCTGCTCGAGAACCAGTTGATCCAGTCGCTTCGGCCGCCATTCAACGTGTCGGGTGCGTTCACGATGTTGTATCCGTGCATCGGGCTGCGGGTGCACGAGCGGGCGCTCGATCTGTGCTGCACGACCTCCCCGCATCTGCTGGAGGAGTTCGCGTTCTTCGGCGCCTACCGTTCTGCTCGGTTGACGCGCGCGGCGTTCGGCTCGCTCGTCGAGTTGCTCGGGCACCTTGGCCACGCTGAGCCGACACGGCGACTCAAAGATCTGCCCAGGGTTCCGTTCACCCGCATAGCACGCTTTCGTCAGCTCGATTCGACATGGCGTACGGCGCTGGAGCAGTTCTTCCTGGGGACGTCGCGCGAGTTGCTCACGCACCTCGTGCTCGCGCTCCTGGAGAAGCCCGCGGCCCGCCGGCATGCTGAACAGGTCCAGGCCGCGCTGCAGCTTCTGAAGTGCTTCTGGGACGAGGAGAGCGAACCGCTCCGCCAAGCGCTGGTCGCCGGGGGCCGCGGCGGCGATCGATTTCTGTCGCAGACCGAGCGAGATCCGCTGTTCCTCGAAGTACGCGCTCTGCGTCGCCGAGCACCGTGGCCTCGGGCATCCGCGGGAACAGGGCTGTTCGAGCATCAGCCAGGAACTCACGCGCGGCCACGCACGACGGCTGTCATGACGAATACTCGAAATCCAGCTGTGTGACGGTGCCCCTGAAGTAGGTCTTGGCACCTTCCGGCCGCATCCAGGCCACTGCGCCGCCGAATGGAACGCGCATGCCGTCGCGTGTCTGGTAGTTGGAGAAGCGGCCCTCCCACGGTGCGTGCACCATGGCCGTGCCTACGGGGGGCAGAGGGAGAGCCGGCTTCCATACTGATGGAGTCACGTCGCCGCGCGCTGTGCTCGATTGCACGGTCGGGGAGGCCTGCCGCGACACGTGAGGAGGGTCACGGGGACTCGATGCGCTGCCCGCGCACCGGATAGCGGCCCCTGAAAAGAATCGGCATCGGATTCCCGCCCATGGGCGCACCGGCGGGGCCCGCGGTCTGCGCGTGCACATGCAGGTGCGGCTCGCCGGTGTTGCCCGAGTTGCCCACCGAACCCAGCCAGTCACCAGCATCCACGTCGGCTCCCGGTCGCACCTGCAGGCTGCCTGGCCGCAGGTGCCCAACCAGCACGTCGGCCCGGGCACCACGCGCCGGGTCGCCGTTGGCGCAGCGCAACAGCACGTGGTTGCCTGCCAGATGCTCGCGGTCCACCTCCGGGACCTGCATGTCGGGCAGACCGTCCACCGCCAGGACCACGCGGCCGGTGCAGGGCGCCAGCACGCGGGCACCGTAGATGCGGTAGGCCTGCGGATCGGCAGGCTGGACTCCATGCGCCCGCAGGCCAAATGCGTCGATGTGAACCATATCGACACCGTACGACTGGCCGCGCCACGCGCGGAATCGGGGCACGCTCGTATCGAGGGTCATCAGGTGCGCGTTGGTGCTGATGTCACTGCCGCCATTGACGACCAGGTACGTGCCTGGCCCCAGCGGGAACGCGAGGTCCACGGCCGGAACCGGTGGCAAAGTTCGGCTGCGCAACGCGACCGCGATCCCGTAGGCCGACGCCGTGCCCAGTGCAACGAACAGTCCCGCGACGATCCATGAAGCCGGGGTCACGGGCAATGAGGACGCAAAGGGCCGGCGCCGGCGCAGTCCCGCCCACGCCGCAACCCCGAGACCGAGACCGAACCCGTGCGGCGCCCACCAGGGCGGCAACAGCCAGATGCCGAGCAATGCCAGCGCCCAGAGACACGCGGCGCTGGCGGCGAGCTGGAGGCAGAACAGGGCCCCGCTCCGCGGCGGCGCCAGCGCCATCCACAGCAGCAAGGCCAGCGGCACGGCGAATTGCGCGACAGAGAGCATGGTCATGGCTTCGCCCCAACGACGTGAGCCGACGTGTCGAGTGGCACGAGAGCACGCGCCGTCGTAGTGCCGTCAGCGACAATCCTCACACGGGAAGAACTCGGAAACACCGGGCGACGCCGAACATCATCATTGCCCATTTGGTCGGCCACCTCGGTCTCCATCCACGCCTGCACGGGCACCCGAAGGCCCTCGCGCCCCGGCTCTCGACGTTCCACCACGCCCGGGGTCTCCCGTTCGTCTCTACATCGCTCGCGCGGCGCTGCGGCGCACCGGTTGCGCGTCTGACACGGATATTCCGCCTGTGGGGGTGTCGAGACCTCGGAAGCTCGTGTCTCTGGCCGCAATGGCCAGTGCCGGCCCGGGGTCGCCTACTCCGCGAGCATACGCATGCCTGTGTCTGGAATCGTCCTGGCCGTCCTCACAGTCACCATCGGTATGCCGGGAGTCGGCGGCGCACGTCCGACTCACCCTGGACCGCCTGCGACACGCGTTGCATGCGGCCCATCGGACGGCCAGTCACCCGGTTACGAGAGAGCCCGCCAGGGCATATGGCGAACGGCCGGCACGCAGCCTCGCGTTCTGTCCTCCGCCCTGGTGGCGTCCTCCCCGGAAGGGTCGCCGGTGGCGTGGCCGGACCCCGCGCCAATCGACCTGGTTGTCGAGCTGAGGGACCTGGCACGTGTGCCCCTGGATGTGATGCGGGACACGAAGGTCGAGGTCGAGCACACGTTCCTCGCGGTGGGAGTGCGCATCATCTGGGCAGACCCCGGCCGAGCGCCGCGGGACGAGCCTGCACCGCTGAGGCTCTTCCTGGTCGGCTCGGCGCCGCGCACTGTGCGGTCCGACGAGGCCCCCCTCGTGGCCATGCTTGGTGTAGCACCCGAGTCAGGGGAGTGGGCGCAGGTGTTCTACGGTCGTGTAGCCGCCGCCGTCGCGCGCCGGCAGGTTCCCATCGGTGTGGTGCTCGCGCACGTCATGGCGCACGAACTCGGGCACCTGCTGCTGCCGCCCAACAGTCACTCGGCCGTCGGCGTCATGCGCCGGTCCGTGGACCTCACCCATCCGACGTCCCGTCGATTCACCGACGAACAGGCGGGTCTCATTCGCGCCGCGCTCGCGAGCGGGCGGCGGTACGCCTGGTCCTGCAGTTCCTAGGTGCGGAGCACGACGACGGCACACAAAGCACACCGCCGGCTGTCGCGACAGGCTAGACTCCCGTCGTGGATCGGAGACCGGACCGGAGACCTGAAGGCGCGGCCGACCTGACCGGTCTTCTGCAGGCCTGGGATCGGGGCGAGACGGGCGCGCTGGATGAACTGGCGCCCCTGCTGCAGGCGGAACTGCGCGGCCTGGCGCGGGGCATCCTGTCGCGCGAGCGAGCCGCCAACGGCTGGCAGGCGACGGAGCTGGTGCACGAGGCGTATCTGCGGCTGCTCGGCTGGCGCAAAGGCGTGCGCTGGCAGAACCGGGCGCACTTCTTTTCGACGACGGCCGCGATGATGCGCCGCGTGCTCGTGGATGCCGCCCGGACGCGACGTGCGGCCAAGCGCGACGCCGGGGCGGTGCCGCTGTCGCTGGGCGCGATCGACGTGGCCGCTCCGCAGGTGCCCGTCGACGTGATCGCGATCGCCGAGGCGCTCACGATCCTGGCTGACTCGGTGCCGCGCGCCAGTCAGGTGGTGGAGCTGCGCTTCTTCGGCGGCTTCAGCGTGGAGGAGACGGCCGAAGCGCTGGGCATCTCGCCGCGCACGGTCAACGCAGACTGGAACACCGCGCGCGCGTGGTTGTCGCGCGAGTTGGCGAAACATGGCTCGTATGGACGGTGAGGCGAATGGACAGTGATACGTGGGCGTCCCTGTCCGAGTGGCACAACCTGTGGCTCGACGCATCGCCTGATGAACGCGAGCGGCTGCATCGCGACTTCGTGGCGCGTCATCCGTTGCTCGCCGGCGACGCGCAGGAGCTGATCGCCTCCGGATCCATCGCACCCGGCTTCCTCGAGACCCCGGCGCTGGCCCTCATGCTCGACGACGTCGCCGCGGAAGACGCGCCGCTGGCGGCCGGCACGCTCGTCGGCCCCTATCGCATCGTGGACCTGCTGGCACGCGGTGGGATGGGGCAGGTGTATCGCGCCACCGATGTCCGCCTGAATCGAGACGTGGCCGTCAAGCTCGTGTCGGGTGGCGTCCAGCACGAGCCCAACGTGGTGGAGCGCTTCATTCAGGAGGCGCGCGTCACCGCCTCGCTCGACCGGCCCAACATCGTGCGGCTGTTCGACGTGGGCGTGCACGACGGCCGCCCGTTCCTCGTGATGGAGCTGCTCGACGGCGAGACGCTGCGGCAGCGCCTCGCGCGAGGGCCCCTGCCGGAGAGCGACGCACGCCGGATCGCGATCGACGTGGCGCGCGGGCTCGTGGCCGCGCACGCCGCCGGCCTCACCCACCGCGATCTCAAGCCGGAAAACCTCTTCGTGACGCGCACCGGCGTGACGAAGATCCTGGACTTCGGCATCGCCCGCCTGGCACCTCAGGCTCCCACCAGTGGCCCTATGCTCGCCACGATGGCGGGCCAGCTGGTCGGGACGGCGGGCTATCTTGCGCCGGAGCACATCCTCCATGGGTCCTCGGACGCCCGCGGCGACCTTTTCGCACTCGGCGCCATCCTCTACGAGATGCTGAGCGGCCGCCGCGCCTTCGCGCGCGACCACACCATCGACACGCTCTATGCCGTGCTGCACGACGCCGTGCCGCCCTTCGGCGCCGACGCACACGTATCCGCGGACGTCTCGGCCATCGTGAGCCGCCTGCTCGAGAAGGCACCGGATGCGCGCTTCCAATCGGCCGCCGACCTGGCGTGGGCGCTCGAGCGCCTCGATGCGCCGGCGGTGGCCGTGCCTGCGACGCCCGTCAGGCGCCGGCCGGTGTGGCCGTGGCTGGCTGCCGGT
>JABFRY010000062.1 GCA_013140955.1 Acidobacteriota bacterium | reverse complement strand
GACCTCGACCGCCCGCCCGGTGTGTGCCTATCCGCGTGTGGCCGGCTGGGACGGCACCGGTGACCCGCGTCGGGCCGAAAGCTTCTCCTGCCGGCCGTGACGCACGCGCGCGGCGCGGGCACCGACCAGGCGGGACGGGCGGGCGGTCGAGGTCGGGGCGGTGGGGGCCGGTTGGGCCGCGGGCGTTCTGCGGCCGCCCGCTCCGATGTGTGATGATGCAGGCGTGAACGTCGCAGGTCCTCAGCGCCGGCGTGGCCGCGTGCTCGTGGCGCTGCTCGGCGCCGGTCTGCTGCTGTCGGCCGGCGCGGCACGCGCGCAGTTCTTCGGCGGACGGGATCCGGTCGTGTTCCCGTCGCCGAGCCGCACGGACCGCGCCTTCTCCCTCTGCCGCATCATGTACACCAGCTCGCGGCGCGAACCGTCAGGCGCCGGCTGGCGGACGGACTATCCCTTCGGCGAAATCAACCTGATGACGCGGTTCTCCGAGCTGACCCGGACCCCCGTGCCGTTCCGGGGACCCCGGCGGCCCGAGCACTACGTGGTGCGCATCACCGATGACGCGCTCTTCCAGTGTCCCTTCACCATGGCGTCCGACGTCGGCACGATGAGCCTGAGCCCGATCGAGGTCGAACGTCTGCGCGACTATCTGCTCAAGGGCGGGTTCCTCTGGGTGGACGACTTCTGGGGCAGTGCGGCCTGGGAGCAGTGGGAACGCGAGATCGCGCAGGTCCTGCCCCCGTCCGAGTACCCGATCGAGGACGTGGCGCTCGACGATCCCATCTTCAACGCCCAGTTCGTCGTGCACGCGGTCCCGCAGATCTCGAACATCGCCTTCTGGCGCGCGACGGGTGGGTCGTCCACGTCCGAGCGGGGCCCCGACAGCGCCGTGCCGCACTTCCGGGCCATCCGCGACACGCGCGGGCGCATCCTCGTGGTGATGAGCCACAACACCGATATTGCCGACTCCTGGGAGCGGGAAGGCGAGGACGCCGCCTACTTCTTCCGCTTCTCGCCGAACGGATACGCCGTGGGCATCAACGTGCTGCTCCACGCGCTGAGCCACTGAGTCCGCGGATCGTCGCTCGATGACGCAGACGCCAGGACCCGCCGGGGACACACCCCCGGGCCGGCCCACGCCCGCCGGCGTGCAGGCGCACCGGGTGATCTTCGTCGATCTCGCCCGGTGTCTGGCCGTGGTGTTCATGCTGTACGGCCACGCGGTCAGCGCACTCCTGGCGCCGGCCTACCGGACGGGTCGCTGGTACGAGGCGTGGCAGTTCCAGCGCGGGCTGACGTCCACGCTCTTCCTCCTGCTCTCCGGGTTCGCCTTCAGCCTCGCCACGAGTCGGCACTGGGCCACGCACCTGTCCCTCACCTCGCCGGCGGGCCGTCGCCGCCTTCGCCGCTTTGCCTGGTTCGGGTTGCTCGGGTACGCCCTCCACTATCCGGTCGCGCGCCTGGCGCAGCTGCCCCAGGCCACCGAGGCGCAGTGGCAGGCGTTTCTCGGCGTGGACGTGCTGCAGCTCATCGCCGTGACGTTCATCGGCCTGCAGGTGCTGGTGCCGATCACGCGCACCGTGCGGTGGCACGCCGCCGTCGCGCTCCTGCTCGCCGTGGGGGTGATCGTGCTGACGCCGGTCGTCTGGCGGGCGGGTTGGACGCCGGGGCTCCCGCTCGGCGTGGCGGCCTATCTGTCCCTGGCGACCGGCTCGCAGTTCCCGCTGTTTCCCTGGTCGGCCTACATCCTCATCGGCGTGGCAGCCGGACACGCCTACGGGAGGTGGGGCGCAGGTCACCTCGCCACGTTCGCACACCGCGTGCTCCTCGGCGGTGGCGTCGTCCTGGTCGCGGCTTCGATGGTCCTGCGCCCCTCTGCCGAGACCGTCTTCGGGCCCGGCCCCTGGGCGTGGCTGCCGTTCGACGTGATTCTGCGCATCGGTGCCGGGTTTCTCATCCTCTGGGTGCTGGCGCTGGCGAGCACGCGGATGACCCGACTCCCGCACGCGTTCGGCGCGGTGGCGCAGGAGTCGCTGCCCATCTACGTGGTCCACCTGTGCATCGTCTACGGCTCGCCCTGGAACCGGGGGCTCCTCCGCCTGTTCGGGCCCACGCTCGAGCCCGTGCCGATGCTGCTGGTGGTGGTGGCGCTGCTGGCCGCGATGGTCCTGCTCGCCAGTCGCTGGAACTGGTGCAAGCACGCCTGGCCCCGGACGGCGCGGGCCATCGGCCTCGTGGTCGGCTCCGTGCTGTTCGCGATGCTCCTGTTGTAGGCTACAGCGGCGGTTGCAGCCGGCCGTCGAGGAGGGAACAGGGATCCATGATCAAGCACATCGTGTTCTGGCGCCTGCGTGACGGGCTGAACGGCCTGAGCCGCGAGCAGATTGCCCGCGAGATGCAGGCGAAGTTCGAGGCCATGGTGGGCGTGGTTCCCGGCCTGCATCACCTCGAGTTCGGCATCGACTTCAACGCGAGCGACGACGCCGCGCACTGCGCGCTCTACACCGAGTTCGACTCACGCGAGGCCCTGGACGCCTACCAGGCGTCGCCCGAGCACATGGCGGTCGTGCCCTTCATCCGGTCCGCCCGGACCGAGCGCCGCGTCGTGGACTACGAGGTGCCATGAGCCCGCGCACCGCGTACCGGGAGGCACGGCGTCGTGCGCGGCCCATGACGGGCGCGTGCCGACCGTCCTGACCCATGCGCTGGCGGCATCGGCCGCCGCGCGCGTCTACGGTGGTGCCGGTCTGCCGCCCCGGTTCTGGGCGTGGACGTGCGTCGTCGCGATGCTGCCGGACCTCGATGTCGTCGGCTTCCCGCTCGGCATCCGGTACGGCGATGCTCTGGGGCACCGCGGATTCACCCACTCGTTCGCCTTCGCGGCGCTCGTGGGCGTGCTCGTGACCGCGTGGGCGTTCCCGGCCTGCCGCAGCCGAACCGGACGAGCCCTGCTCGGGCTGCACTTCACCCTCGCGTCGGCGTCGCACGCCCTGCTGGACGCGCTGACGGACGGCGGGCTGGGCGTGGCGCTCCTGTCCCCGTTCGCGCTCGACCGGTATTTCTTCTCCGTCCGTCCCATTCGTGTCTCTCCCATCGGGGCAGGCTTCTTCTCGAGCCGAGGCCTCGACGTGCTGGCCAGCGAAGCCCTGTGGGTGTGGACGCCCGCCGGGCTCTGCCTGCTGGCCGGAGTGGCCCTCCGTCGGCGTGGGAGGCTGGCCTGCCTGATGGTGCCCGCACCGGACCGCGCCCCCGCGCGGAGGCGGCACGGATGATGCGCCGGCATGGTCCGGCCGGATCCCGGGTGCCATCGTCTTTTCACCTGCCGGCCGTGTTCGCTTCCCCGGGCACGAGCGAGTACAATCACCGCCTTCGGAACTTCTGACACCCGGAGTTATCGTGCTCGACGCTTTGTTTGAGGCACTGTTCTCATATCGTCCGGTGGTCTTCCAGCAGGGGGAGTTCCGTCTCGATCTGTTCTCCACCCAGTCGATGCTCGTGGGCCTGCTCGGCGTCGGGCTCATGGCGGCCACCGTCATCACCTATCGCCGTACGGGCGGCAAGGGCCGCACGCGTGACCGCGTCGTGCTCGGCGCCATCCGGCTCGCGTTGCTGGCCCTGCTCGTCTTCTGCCTGTTCCGGCCCACGCTGGTCGTCCTCGACGCCATACCCCAGCAGAACGTCATTGCCGTGCTGATCGACGACTCGTCCAGCATGCAGATTCCCGATGTGGACGCGGCGGCGCGGGGCGCCTGGGCGCGTGAGTTCGCGGGGCCGGAGCAGGCGGTCACCCGCGCCCTGGCCGAACGCTTCGTGGTGCGCCCGTTCCGCTTCTCCTCGGTCGTCGGCCGGTTGCGTGCGCCCGAGGACCTGACATTCGCGGGCACCCAGACCAAGCTCGGGCGGGCGCTCGACGGCGTGCGCGAGGAGTTGGCCGGTCTGCCGGTGGCGGGCGTGGTGCTCATCTCCGACGGTGCGGACACGAGCGAGGAGGCCATCGGCGAGGCCCTTCTCGGCATGCAGGCGCAGCGCGTCCCCGTCTTCACGGTCGGGGTGGGGAGTCCGCAGCTCGAGCGCGACATCCAGGTGGACCGGGTGAGTACCCCGCCCCGGGTCCTCAAGGACGCGTCGCTGCTCGTGGACGTGGTGGTGAGCCAGACCGGCTACTCCGGGCGGACCGTGACCCTCGACGTCGAGGACGGCGGGCGCATCATCGGCTCCCAGGAGGTCGTGCTGCCGATCGACGGAAGCCCGGCGGCCGTCCAGGTCCGCGCCCGTGCGACCGAGGCCGGCCCGCGGGTGTTCCGCTTCAGGGTGCCCCCGCAGGAGGACGAGCTCATCTCCCAGAACAACACCCGCGAGGCGCTCATCGACGTGCGGGACGTGAAGGAGAAGATTCTCTACTTCGAGGGCGAGCCCCGCTTCGAGATGAAGTTCCTGCGCCGCGCCGTGGCCGACGACGAGAACCTGCAGGTCGTGGTGCTTCAGCGCACGGCAGACACGAAGTACATGCGCCTCGAGGTGGACGATCCGGACGAGCTGCTCGGCGGGTTTCCCAAGACACGGGAAGAGCTGTTCGCCTACCGCGGACTCATCATCGGCAGCGTCGAGGCCGGGCTCTTCAGCGGCGACCAGCTGCAGATGATCGCCGACTTCGTGGACCGCCGCGGCGGCGGGCTCCTCATGGTGGGCGGCGGGCGCGCCTTCGCGGAGGGCGGCTACGGCGGCACGCCGGTCGCTGACGCGCTGCCCCTGGCGATCGATCCGGGCGTCCGGGCATCGGAGCCCACGGTGTTCGAACGGCTGAAGGTGCTGCCGACGCGGCAGGGCCAGACGCATGCCGTGACCCAGATCGCCGGGACAGAAGCCGCCTCCAGGGCCCGCTGGCCGGAGCTGCCGCAGGTGACCACCGTCAACGCCCCGTTTCCCGCCAAGCCCGGCGCGACCGTGCTGCTCGAGGGGACGGACGAGCGGGGGCGTGCACACGTCGTGCTGGCCTCCCAGCAGTACGGACGGGGCAAGTCCCTGGCCTTCACCGCGCAGGATTCCTGGCTCTGGCAGATGGACGCCAGCATCAGCGTGGAGGACCAGACGCACGAGAACTTCTGGCGGCAGATGCTGCGCTGGCTCGTCGACGGCGTACCGGAGGTCGTCCAGGTCCGTGCGACCAGCGAGCAGGTGGTGCCCGGCGAGCCCGTCACGCTCGAAGCCACGGTGGTCGACAAGGCCTTCGTCGACCTCAACGACGCGTCGGTGGTGGTCACGGTGCTCGAGCCGGACGGCGCCACCGTGGACGTGCCGCTGCAGTGGACCGGCGATCGGGATGGCCTGTACCGCGGCACCTTCGTCAGCCGATCGGCGGGCGTGCACGAGGCCCGCGTCGACGCGAGCCGCCAGGGCGAGGCCGTCGGCAGCACCGTCACCTACTTCCGGGTGGGAGCGCCCGACGCCGAGTACTTCGACGCGGCCATGCACGAGGCGCCGCTGCGCCGCATCGCCGACGAGACCGGGGGACGCTACTACACGCCGGCCACGGTGGGCGGCCTCCCCGAAGACGTCCGCTACACCGGACGCGGCGTGACGTCGGTGGAAGAGCGCCCGCTCTGGCAGATGCCAATCGTCTTCGTGCTGCTGCTCGGCCTGATGATCGCCGAGTGGGCCTACCGGCGCGCGGTGGGGCTGGCCTGATGCTGCGCGCGTTCCTGCTCATCATCGTTGGCCTCTCGGGCGATCCGGAGCACGGCGAGCTGTTCCACAAGTGGGGTGATTCGCTGGTCGATGCCGGCGATCGTCTGGGAATCGACGAGAGCCGTCTCATCTATCTCGCTGACCGGACGTCCCCGGACTCGAAGGCCACCGCACGGTCGTCGAAGGTCGAGGTCGAGAAGGCGTTCGCCACCCTCGCCGAGGCCGCAGGTCCCGACGACCTGGTCTACGTCGTGCTCTTCGGCCACGGCAGCTACGACGGGCGGACGGCGCGCTTCAACATGCCCGGGCCGGACATGACGGCGGCGGACTTCGACCGGCAGGTCAGCCGGCTGCGCTCGACGCAGATCGTGTTCGTCAACACGGCCAGCGCCAGCGGGCCGTTCATCGAGGAGTTGTCGGGCCCTGGGCGCACCGTCGTGACGGCCACCCGCAGCGGCGCCGAGCAGTACGCCACGCTCTTCGGCGGCTACTTCGTCGACGGCCTCGGCGCCGAGAGCGCCGACGCCGACCGCAACAGGCGGATCAGCGTCCTCGAGGCCTTCAACTTCGCCAAGGGGGAGGTCCTGAAAGCGTACGAACGCGAGGGACTGCTGCCGATCGAGCACGCCCTGCTCGACGACGACGGGGATCGCGAAGGCACGCCGGAGCCGGCGGCCACCGCCGCCGACGGCCGGGTGGCGGCGGTGCTCTCGCTGGGCTCGACCGAAGCCGAGTCGCTCCCCTCCGACCCGCGCGTGCGTGCCCTGTTCCTCGAGCGACGGGACCTCGAACGCCAGGTCGAGTCGCTTCGGTTGCTCAAGGACAGCATGCCGGCAGCCCGGTATACGAGCGAGCTCGAACGCCTCGTGACGGCGCTGGCGCTCAAGACACGCGAATTGCGGACGGCCGAGGGGGCCGCTCCGCCGCAGCCCTAGAGCAGGACACTATAGGGCAGGACGCTGAAGTCGGGCCAGGCGGCCCGTCAGGCGCAAACCGCTGCTGATATTTCGGAGCCCACGCTGATGACAGACAGAACCGTCGCGAGTCCGGACCTGAGCGGACGAGTCGATCTGGATTCGCCAGACGACGTGGCACTGGCCGATCGCATGAAGGCCGGGCGCGAGCAGATCCTCACCGAGTTGCGGAAGATCATCATCGGCCAGGAGGAGATCATCGGCCAGGTGCTCACCACCCTGTTCGTGGGCGGGAACAGCCTCATCGTCGGTGCCCCCGGCCTGGCCAAGACGTTGTTGATCCACACGATGGCGCGCGTGCTGGACCTGAAGTTCTCCCGCATCCAGTTCACCCCCGATCTGATGCCGTCCGACATCACGGGTACCGACCTCGTGCAGGAGGACGCGACGACCGGCCGCCGGCAGATGGTGTTCGCGCCTGGTCCGGTGTTCGCCAACATCGTGCTGGCCGACGAGATCAACCGCACGCCGCCCAAGACGCAGTCGGCGCTGCTCGAGGCGATGCAGGAACACCGGGTGACGATCCAGGGCCGGACCTATCCGTTGTCGGAGCCCTTCTACGTGTTCGCCACGCAGAACCCGATCGAGCTCGAGGGCACCTATCCGCTGCCCGAAGCGCAGCTGGACCGGTTCATGTTCCACATCGTCATCGACCACCCGCCCTACGACGAGGAATTCGACGTCATCCGGGCGACCACGGCGCTGCAGAACCCGCAGCTCGAGCGTCCCGTCAGCGGCGAGGACCTCATCGCGTTCCAGCGGCTGGTCCGCAAGGTGCCCGCGGCCGACGCCGTCGTGCGTCACGCGCTCGATATCGTGCGCGCGTCGCGGCCGAAGTCGCCCGATGCGCCCGACTTCATCAAGAAATGGGTGGCGTTCGGCGGCAGCGTCCGCGCGGCCCAGTATCTCGTGCTGGGCGGGAAGGCCCGTGCGCTGACCAGCGGGCGCTACCACGTGAGCTTCGATGACATCCGGGCGATCGCGCACCCCGTGCTGCGGCACCGGATCATCACCAACTTCCACGCCCAGTCAGAGTCGGTGACGACCGACGCCATCATCGATCGGCTGCTCGACCTGGTGCCGACGCCCCGGTCCGGGATGTGAGATGAGCGTCATGGGGCAGGCGGCGGTGCCGGGCGCCAGGTTCGTGGATCCCGCCGTCCTGGCGCGGATCGGCAACCTGGAGCTCGTCTCACGCTCGGTCGTGGACGGGTTCATCAACGGTCTGCACAAGGCCCCCTACTACGGGGCCTCGGTGGACTTCGCCGAGCACCGGGGCTACGTGCCCGGCGACGACGTCCGCCGCATGGACTGGCGTCTGTGGGCGCGCACCGATCGCTACTACGTGAAGGAGTACGAGGCCGAGTCCAACGCCAACTTCTCGGTGCTGCTGGACATCTCGAAGTCGATGGACTACGCGAGCGAGGGGTCCGTCACCAAGCTGGACTACGCGCGGATGCTCGCGGGATGCCTGACCTATCTCGTGCACCAGCAGCGCGACCGCGTGGGGCTGGTGACGTTCGACAACGCCATCGTCGAGCACGTGCCGCCCTCCGCCAAGCACATGGACGTCGTGCTCCACACGCTCGAGCGCGTGAAGCCGGGTCGGCCGGGCGACCTGCGTCCGCCGCTGCGGCAGCTGGCGGAGCACTTCGGCCGTCGCGGCGTGCTGGTGGTGATCTCCGACTTCTACGAGGAGCCCGAGGCGGTGGTGGAAGCCATCGCGCCCCTGCGGTTCCGGGGCAACGACATCATCGTGTTCCAGGTGCTCGATCGCGCCGAGCTCGAGTTCGGGTTCGGGGAGGCGTCGGCCTTCGAGGATCTCGAGAGCGGCGAGCAGCTGCCCGTCGTTCCCGAGGCCTTCCGCGAGCAGTACCTGTCGCTCGTGCGTGCGCACCTCGATGCGCTGTCGAAGCGCTTCTCCGAGACACGCGTGGACTACGCGCTCGTGAACACGTCCCAGCCGCTCGACCATGCGCTCTTCCGGTACCTGTCGATGCGCGGACGCTCGATGAAGTCCAGGTAAGCCAGCCATCATGTCCCTGCTGACCCCACTGTTCCTGCTCGGGCTCGCCGGCCTCGCGCTGCCGATCCTGATTCACCTCACCCAGCGGGAACGCCGCCAGGTCGTGAAGTTCCCGTCGCTGATGTTCGTGCGGCGCATTCCGTACCAGTCGGTCCGCCGGAGGAGCATTCGCAACTGGCTGCTGCTGATGGTGCGGCTTGCAGCCCTCGCCCTGGTGGTCTTCGCGTTCGCCCGGCCCTTCTTCACCGGGGGAGACCTGGGTGCGTCGGTCACGGGCGCCCGCGAGGTGGTGATCCTGCTCGATCGCAGCTACAGCATGGGCTACGCCGATCGCTGGGACCGCGCCGCGGCGGCGGCGCGTGAGGTGATCGACGACCTGGAGGCGGCGGATCGGGCGACGATCGTGCTGTTCGCCTCGTCCGCCGAGATCGCCCTCCGTTCCACCGCCGAACGCGATCGGCTGCTGGGCGCGTTGGATGTGGCCGCGCCAGGGGGCGGCGCCACGCGATACGCGCCTGCGCTGAAGGTGGCCGCCGGTGTGCTAGGCGAGTCGTCGCTCCCGCGGCGGGAGGTCGTGCTCATCAGCGACTTCCAGCGCGGTGGCTGGCGCGGGGAAGAGGGCGCCCGCCTGCCCGCTGGCGCCACGCTGACCCCCGTCCGCATCGACGGCGGCGACGGGCCCAATCTCACGGCGACCTCGGTCTCGCTGTCGCGGTCCACGTTCTCCGACCAGGAGCGTGTGGCCGTCACCGCCAGCTTCGTCAACCGCGGCACAGAGCCCGTGCCGCCCCGGGCGGTGACACTCGAAGTCGATGGCCGTGTCATCGGCACCGCCCAGGTCGAGGCGGACGAAGCCGGGGCGCCGTCGGTCACCTTCGATCCCTTCACGGTGACGGGGCGGACGATGCGGGGCACGGTCCGCCTGGCCGACGACGCGCTGGCGGCGGACAATGTGTTTCACTTCGTGATCACGCCGTCGGAGCCCGTCCGCGTGGCGCTGGTGCAGCGCGCCGCCGGCCCCGGGGCCGACCCCTATCTGGCGCAGGCGCTTGCCATCGGCGACGAGCCGCGGTTCGAAACGACCGTGCGGACCCCGGAAGCGCTGTCCGACCAGGACCTGGCCCGCGCCTCCGTCGTGCTCCTCGTGGACGCGCCCGTCTCCACGGCCCTGGCCAGGCGCCTGGAGGCGTTCGTGGCTCGCGGTGGCGGCCTGATGCTGGCGACCGGGCCGCGATCGAGCTGGCCGGACGACGTGGACCTCCTCCCCGGTGTGCTGGCCGAGCCAGTGGACCGCACGTCCGGCGTTGCGGCGCGCGTGGGGGCCATCGAGTTCGCCCATCCGCTGTTCGAACCCTTCCGGGCGCCGCGGAGCGGCGATTTCACGGCGGCGCGCTTCTACGGCTATCGCTCGATTACCGCAGCACCCGAGGCCGACGTGCTGGCCCGCTTCGACGCGGGCTCGCCGGCGCTGCTCGAGCGGCGGGCCGGACAGGGCCGCGTCCTGCTGTGGGCATCCACGCTCGACATGTCCTGGAGCGACCTTCCGCTCCGCCCGGTTTACCTGCCGTTCGTCCACCGCGCCATGCTGCACCTGTCCAGCTACCGCGAGCCGGCGACCTGGCGCACGGTCGGCGACGTGCTCGACTCCACCAGTGCCGGCGACCGCGTCGAGGCGGGGCTCGTGGCACTGACGCCGTCGGGCGGCCGCCTGTCGCTCGACGAAGAGGGGGCCGCCGTCTTCGAGCTCACCGAACAGGGCTTCTACGAGATTCGGGTGCCGCAGGCGCCGGATGCCGAGACACAGGTCACGGCAGCCAACGTGGATCCTGCGGAAGCCGACCTGACCGCGATGGAGCCGCAGGAACTGATTGCCGCCGCGCTGGCGGTGCCATCGGCCGAGGCCGATGCCGCGGCGTCGGCCGAGCTCAGCCCGGAGACGCGGGAGGGCAGCCAGCGTCTCTGGTGGTTTCTCCTGCTGGCCGGCGTTATCCTTTTGGGAATAGACACGTTAGTGTCCAATCGTCTGTCCAGGGCCTAAACGAAGCGCGGACGAGAGGCGTAATGGGTTCAGCATCAGAGAGGGCGCATGACCGAATACTCGCGACCTGAGACCACCGCTCCGACGGATCTGATGGCCATCATCGCCGAGGTCCGTTCGCGCTGGCGCATGAAGCTCGTGCTGCGCGGCGCCGTGCGCTTCAGCGGGGTTGCGCTCGCCCTGCTTCTGCTGGCGGCCTTCGGCATGGAGTGGGCCCGATTCAGCGGACCCTCCATCATCGCCTCCCGCGTCCTGATGGGCCTGGCCCTGATCGGCGCGGCCTGGGTGTTCCTGTTGCAGCCGTTCCGCCGCCGGGTGACCGACGAGCAGGTGGCGCTGTACCTCGAAGAGCACGAGCCGAGCCTGCAGGCCAGCCTGCTGAGCGCCGTGGAGGCCAGCCGGGCCACCCCGCTCGACGGCCTGCTCGACCAGCCGCTGCACGAGGCGCGCGGAGCCGTCGAGCGGTGCACGGCCATCGGTCCGCGCAGCGTCGAGCGCGACTCGCTGCGCCGCAACGCCACGGCGCTGGCCGGGGTGGCGGTGGTCGCGGCACTCGTGGTCGGACTCGGTCCGGCGTTCCTCCGCAGCGCCGTCTCGGCGCTGCTGCTCGTGTCCCGGAGCGTCGAGGCCGCGGCACCCTACCGCATCGAGGTCACGCCCGGCGATGCCACGGTGCCCAAGGGCGCCGATCAGACGGTGGCGGCGACCCTGCACGGGTTCGAGGCGCCGAGTGTGTCCCTCATGGTGAAGCGGACGCCCGAGGGCGAGTTCGAGGAGCTGCCGCTCATCCCGAGCGAGGGCGGCGGCTTCGACGGCATGCTCTTCGACGTGGCGACGCCGATCGAGTATTTCGTCGAGGCGTCCGGTGTCCGGTCCCGGGTGTTCACGCTCCGCGTGGTCGATCTGCCCTACGTGGACCGGCTGGAACTCGAGTACCGGTTCCCGGCGTTCACCGGTCTCGACCCGCAGATCGTGGAGGACGGAGGCGACATCGCCGTGCTGCAGGGCACGGAAGTGCACCTGCGGATCTACCCGACCATGCAGTCTCCGGGCGGCCGGCTGACCGTCAACGATGTGGCCACCGAGCTGACGGCCGAGGCCGACGGGTCGCTGGCCGCGGTCTTCACCGTGGACCGGGACGGGTACTACCGGATCGAGCTCGACGCGCCGACCGGCGAGCGCGTAGCCGCCTCGCCGCAGTACACGATCGATGCGCTCGACGACATGCCGCCCAGCGTGAGCTTCTCGACGCCCGGGCGCGACACGTCGGCCTCGTCGATCGAAGAAGTGCTCCTCGAGGTGACCGCCCAGGACGACTTCGGCGTCCGGAACCTTGAACTGGTGTACTCGGTCAACGGTGGCGAGGAGAAGTCCGTGAGCCTCTTCGGGGGCCGTACGCGGCTTCAGGACGTCACCGCCGGGCACACGCTGTACCTCGAGGAAATGGGACTCGAACCGGGCGACACGGTGTCCTACTACGCACGGGCTGCCGACAACGGCACCGCCGGCGGCGGTCAGCGCTCGATGAGCGACCTCTACTTCGTGCGCGTGCGCCCCTTCAACA